>DASWWB010000261.1:0-2092 GCA_036406115.1 Herpetosiphonaceae bacterium | reverse complement strand
CAAGCCCAGCAGGATCTGGTTCTGGCTGTGCAGCTCGAACCGGGCCCGCTCGAACCACTGGACCGAGATCGGCCGGCCCTGGCGGTCCTGCGACAGCACCAAAGGGCTGATCGGCAGGCCGTACAGATCGAGGCTGCCGCGTCCGAGCGCCTCGCCCGCCGCCTGCCAGCGGTTGAGGAACGGCGGGCAGACATTGTAGCCGGTGGCCTCGAAATACCGGCAGCCGTTCTGGGGCCGGTCCGGCGGGATCAGCGACGGGCCGTACAGCTCGCGTCCCAGCAAGCCGAGCTGGACCTGGAAGGGCTGCGGGTTTTCCGGGTGGTACTCGAAGCGGGCGCGCTCGAAATACTGGGTGAGGAACGTCCCCGCCGGCGTTGACTCATCCTTGGCGGGGCTGACGGGATAGCCGAAGGTCGGCAAGCCGCCGGCGCCCTCCCAATATTCGCGGAACACCCCGGCCACGCAGTCGACGACGCCGGGCTGGCTGAAGCAGAGCGGCTCGGCGGCCCGGGCCGGCAAGGGACGTCGGCTGAACGCGCCCGCGCCCAGCGCCGCCGCCAGCAGCGCCAGCAGCCCCATGATTGATCGCAGTCTCACAGACATTACGGCTCTCCAATCCCCCAAATGCTGGCCGGCGCCAGCTCCAGCAGGTTGCCGGCTGGATCGTGGAAATAGATCGAGCGGCGGCCCGGCGACCACTCGTGGACGGCCAGCACCGCGACTCCGGCGGCTTCGAGCGTGCCAATCCACCCGTCGATCTCCTCCGCCCCGACGGCGAAGGCCACATGTTGGCTGCCGCGCGCGCCGTGGGGCGGCAGCGTCTGCTCGCGCTCGGTGGTTTCGGCGACGAACAGCAGCAGCACGCCGTCGCCGGCGCGCAGAAACAGATGGCGCCCGGCGATCTGCGAGATCACCGGGAAGCCCAGCAGGCCGCCGTAGAAATCGGCGGCCGCCGCGAGATCAGGGACATACAGGCAGGTCTCAAGCACCCTCATCAAGATCATCCTGGAGGTGCAGCGTGGTCAGGCGCTGGCGCAGGGCCAGCATCGAGGCCAAGTTGCGCATCAGCTGGTAGCCGAAGGCCGTGTCGGCGTCGCAGTGCGCCAGGATCACGAGCCGCGGGATCACCAGCACCGTGGCGCCGTCCTCGCCGGCCTGGAGCGTCGCCGAGCGCACGCCGCCATCCACCAGCGCCAGCTCGCCGGCGCACTCGTCGGGATACAGCGTCGCCAGCTTGTGGGTGTTTTTATTGGTGCCCGGCACGCTGTCCAGCCAAACCTGGATGTGGCCGCGCAGCACGATGTAGAGGTCATGCTCGGTCGATTGTTGCTCGGAGATACGCTCGTCGGGCTGGAAGTGCTGGACTGTGGCGTGCTCGGTGATCAGCGCCAGCTGCTTGGGCTTGATGCCGTCGAACAGCGACACTTCGGTCAGCCGCTTCGGCAGATCATACGTCAATACGGGCTCGTCCTGGGGCGGATCCGGTTGGTGCGACATACGAACTCCTCGCCGTGACTAGTCGAAGCCGGGGTTTGCCGTCTATTCTAGCCGCAGTTGGAAATAGCGGCAACCTCGGATGTGAAAATTCGTTACGGCCCGTCAAGCATCCCGTAAGTTTTTCATGGTATCGTTAACGGTGTGACGAAGCGAACGGCTGTGGCCGGATGCTTTGTCTATGAACGAACGTCGTTCATCGAGCGCTTCTCGTGCAGGACTATCCACGCCGATAGCCGACCAAGCGCCAACCGCCCGGAAGGATCCCTTATGGAGCGCATTTTATTTGTCATCGAAGATGATCACGTTGCGGGTATGTTGCAGGCCATCCTGAACAAGCGGGTGCCGGCCGACGCGATGTCCACGGTTCGCTCAGCGGACGAAGCTATTGTGTATTTGCGCGAGCATCCGATCAACGCATTGGTCATGGAGGCGAGCGCGCAGATTCTCAATCGCTTTTCGTTGCAAACGCTCATCCAACACCGCTATCCGACACTACCGCTCATAGTTTTGGGCGGCGACGCGGCGACCGAGATCGCCGGCACGCCCGCGCTGACAATTGTGCCGGCGCCGTTCAGCATGGCGACTGTCGAGACAG
>DASWWB010000260.1:0-7832 GCA_036406115.1 Herpetosiphonaceae bacterium | reverse complement strand
CGCTCCCCCGTGGCCACGGTGATCCGCCACAGGGTATGCTGGAGGTTGGTATAGGACGAGGCGATGAGGGTTGCCCCATCGACCGACAAGATGGGCTCCTGCCAGTGCCCGGGCGCGAGCATCCGGTCGGGCTGGCCGGGGGTGCGGACCACAATGCCCGCCAGGGTTTCAATCAGCATGCCGACGCCATCGGGGAGCCAGGCCACCGCGCGCTCCTGGGTGGTGCAGTGGCCCCAGACCGCCTCGACGGCCTGGGCAATCGTCGCAAGCGGGGCAACGACCACCATTTCCTGCTCCAGGGCACAGGAGGCCGTGACCGCCAGTTGCGTGCCATCGGGAGAGAGCAAGGGAAAACAGGCACCGGGGCAGTGGAGCCGGAGGGATTCGGTCATGCCACGGGTATGGATGAGCGTAAAATCACGCCATCCGCTGTCGTAGTGGCCGAGGATGCCCTGACGGCCATCGGGCATGACGATGAGAAAGCCCGTGGTGGGAAAGTCGGTTGTCGGCTGGACCCCGGTCGCGGTGGCATCCCAAATCAGATTCTCCTGCCACTGCGCGGGGTCAGGGTCGATGCTGGCGAACACCAGGGTTCCCGACCACCCCGCTGGCATGGTCGGCGTCGTCGGCGCCGTTGGCGCGGGCGGGACTGCCGGTGGTGGGGGACTGGGTGTGGGCGGGGCCGCCTGGATGGTCGTGGGTGATGTCGGTGGCGGGGCGGATGCCGTGGCGGACGCGGCGGTGGGTGCTGGTGGGGGCAGGCTCGTGCGACAGGCGGCGACGAGCGGCCCAAGGAGGGCGCATGCCAGGACGAATGAGCGGCGGCGGGTGAACCGGCTGCGAACCGTCATGAATGCTCCTTTCAACTACCGTGCGGTGGCGGGCGATGGGCAGCTGCTCCAGCTGGACGCGACCCCGCGCCTTAACTGTCTGGGCGGGTGGCGGCAGTGCGGAGCCAGCGATGGAGGGGTGGGGAGCGCGACGAAGGTGCGCCCTATGGTCGCATGGAGGGGCGGCGACGCAAATGGCAGCGTTCTCGCAGGGCGATGACAGCGGGCTGGCATCGCTGCGATAGTCGGCGGCTGATGACCCAGGATCATGTGCCGACGATCACCGTCGCGCCTGGGGTTTGCATCGATCATCGCACGGCGGGCACTGGACACACCAGGGCTGGACCTGTACATCACTGTCCCCGCTGGGCGATTCCGCACGGTGACGCAGGTCGGCCCGTGGAGCGATCCACCTGGCCATCAGGCCCTTCGGCGATGATGCTGGCCGCCTGCGGCAGGGTGGCCCCCTGCTTTTTGTTTGTTCCGCCGTCAGCCGAGCAGACGCCGCAAGGACGAGCCGCCCCCTCCGGGCTGCCCCGGCCGGTTGATTCCTTATTGATGTCGGCCGCCGCACTATCCTGATCGACCTGGCGGCCGAGCAGGATGCCGTCCATATCGCGGTCGAGATCAAGACCCGCTTGACACCGCGCGCGCCATCGTGATTAATGCAGCCTGTCTGACACTACCTGTGACGGAGGGCATATGGCACCAAAAGCAGACGGCGAGCAGCATGCCATCGTGATTGGCGGCAGCATTGCGGGCATGGTGGCGGCGCGGGTCTTGACGGCGTCGTTTGATCGGGTGACCTTGATTGAGCGGGACGCGCTGCCCGCGGGACCGCAGGACCGGGCAGGAACGCCCCAGGCCCGCCATGCCCATGTCTTGCTGGTGCGCGGGCGGCGGCTGCTGGAGCGGTTCTTTCCGGGGTTTGGCGCCGCCCTGCTGGCGGCGGGTGGGATCGAGATGGATGCGATGGCGGAGAGCCTGTCATTGACGGGCGCGGGCTGGATTCCGCGCATGCGCTCGCCCTATCAGACCTTTGTCGCCTCCCGGCCGCTGCTTGATTGGGTCGTGCGTCAGCAACTGGCCACTCTGCCGACCCTGACGATGATCGAGCGCACCGAGGTCGTTGGGCTGGTGCGCTCCCCCGGCGACGGTGGGATCAGCGGTGTGCGGGTGCGCAGCCGCGAGGACGACCACCGCGAGTGGGAGCTGCCGGCGGCCTTGGTCGTCGATGCCAGCGGCCGCACGTCGCGTGCCCCGCAGTGGTTGGCGGCCCTTGGCTATCCGGCGCCGCACGAGACGGTGATCAATTCGTTTATTGGCTATGCGAGCCGGGTGTATGCGCCGCCGGCTGACTGGCAGGCCGATTGGAAATCGCTCTTTCTGATGGGCAGCCCGCCCACGTCCAATCGGGGCGGCGTGCTGTTTTCCATCGAAGGCGGGCGCTGGCAGGTGACGCTGGCGGGCGCGGCGCGGGAGTATCCCCCCACCGATGACGCCGGCTTCTTGGCGTTCGCCCGCACCTTGCGCTCACCGCTCCTGTACGAGGCGCTTCGCCAGGCCACGCCGCTGACGCCCGTGACGGGCTATCAAAAGACCGAAAACCGGCTGCGGGCCTATGATCGGCTGCCGCGCCAACCGGAAGGCTTTGTGGTGCTGGGCGATGCCGTGTGTGCTTTCAACCCGGTCTACGGCCAGGGGATGACAGCGGCGGCCTTGGCGGCAGCCCTATTGGAAACCCAGTTGCGCGAACATCCCGACCCCGGGGCCGCCGGCTGGGCCGCCCGCTTCCAGCAGCGTCTCGCGAAGCAGAATGCTCCGATTTGGCTGATGGCGACGGGTGAGGATTTTCGGTATCACGCCACCGAGGGCGGCCAGCGCGGCCGGCTCACGAAGCTGAGTCACTGGTATTTTGATCAGTTTGGCCGGCAGATCCCCCGCAACGTGGCGGCTGCGACTACCTTTGTCGAAGTGATGCACTTGCTGCGGCCGCCAACCGCGCTGTTTCACCCGCGCTTCGCCAGCTCCGTGCTCTGGCACCTGATTCGCCGGCCGACGGCGTCAGCCCTGACAACCCAGCCTGCGTGGATCGCGAGCTAAGCGTGTGGCTGGCGAGCGCTGCGGCCGGGGAGGGACACTGGGATTGTGCTGCCATTCCGGCGCTAGCGATGCTGCGCCGCTGCTCATGGAGCAGTTGGGGGAATTGCTGGGGACCGCGCTGGGGCCGGACGGCGACGAGCCCGCGCCGATTCAGAACGTGAGCGCGGCATAGGAGGACAACGTATGGAGCGATCCCACCGTGGGATGCGCCGAATTACCGCTTCGGGGACGACCTTTTACTGGCGGATTCGGCGGCATCCCGCCTACCGCCAGGCGCTCAGCGAGCGCGGGCTGACGGTGCTGATCGTTGGGATGGTGCGCGGCGGCCAACGGCTGGTTGTGGCGCTGCCGTGGCCGCATCCGGGAAACTGGGCGGGGCTGCCCGCGCAGGCGGTAACCCCGGCCATGATCAAAGCATGTATTCGTCAGGCGTTAACCGGGGGCTGGAAGCCTGAACGTCCCGGGTCGCCGTATCAGCTGGTGATCGATTCACCGGCCGCGCTGTGGGAGGATTAATCCATGTCTCAACTCTTGATCGACACGGAAACGCGCATGGTGACCATTCCGGGCCCGCCGTCACTCTGGGTTCCCCCCGACTTGTACACGAGCGCCATCGAGCTGCTGATCGAGACGGCTCCGCACGAGGGCGGCCCGGATTTCGTTGAGCGCATGCTGACCGCCCTGGCGCAGTTTGCGGTGGATCATGCTGCCGACGCGCCGCCGGCTGATGCGACCACCTACGATATTTTGCTCGGACTGATCAGCGATATCCACCATACCGGCGGCCTGCGCGGGGTTCCGCGACGACCCGACGGGCGGGTGGAGCCATGACCCACGAGCCGGCGAGTGAGCCGATGAACGATGGCGCGGAACAGGACCGGCGGGCGGCCGAGGTTGCGCGGGAATCCCACTCGGGACAGTTGGCTTCGTGGCGGGGATCAGTCGTGGGGCGGAAGTGCTTCCTGACGACGGATGACGAACCCAGGTCGATCCCCGAGCTGGTACGTTGCCGTCACGGCGGTTCCTGGTGAGATCTTCCCCACTGCATCGATGATTGTGGGATAGGTCAGCCCATAATCATAATCCGCAAGCGTCAGCGTGCCAAACGTCGTAATCGTGGTTCGCAACAGAAACGTCTGGAAGCCGGGGGGAAGCGCGTCCGGCACCGGGACGGTCCGGGGCGCTACGAGCGTCTGTGGATCGCGCGCCGCCTCTTGGTTGAGGTCAAACATTGGTCCCAGCTCAACGCGCTGCCGGTCCTCTACCACCGTCCCATCGGCGGCCACAAAGGCAAATTCCTTGCGCATATCGGCCAGGCAGGCTGATACGGTGATCTGCTCCGGCACCAGCAGCCCGCCGGGGGCCAGCAGCGGGACCAGATGCAGCGTCATGGCGACCTGGGGCTCCTGCTCCAAGGCTTTCTTTGGATCATCTGGTGCAGATCGTCCAGGGTGGCGGCGTGATTCCGAGCCGCGCCCGAAGCGCCTGGCGGGCCGCGGCGGCGTGCTGGAGTTGGGCCAGCTCAGGCGGGGTCAGCTGTCCCAGCGGCGATCCATCGGTGGTCCTCAGCTTGGGGATCGAGGTTCTACGGTGAGCATAGGGGCGGCGATGGGGCCTGTCAAGCACGTCAACGCTCGACGATGATCTCGACTGCCGTCATCTGGCTGTGGCTTGACTCCAAAATGACTCCAGCGACCCGGATCGTTATCCGATCGCCGACCACGAGGGCGGCCGGCCCCATGGGCGGAAGCTGGCCGCCCGTAGGCACTGGCAATCGCGACGATTCCGGCTCGCGACCGTCAGCCGGCTATCAGGCCCCACGCCTTCAGCCGGGACGGCGGTGCCGCTAGACTTCTGCTGTGGATACAAGAAAGGTGTTAAGGTGTTTATGAACCCGTCACGCGTCTCCCGCCGAGCCTGGCTGACTGGTGCCCTGCTGGTCGTGCTCGGCGGCTGTGGTGGCCCGCCGCCAGCAGCCCGCCCTCCCAGCCCGCCCGCGCCCATGCAGCCCAGCCCGCCCCAGGCAACGATCCCGGCGGATCGGCACCAGATTGCAGCCCATGGCGTCAGCTTTACGCTGCCCTTTGCGGAGACGGAGGTTGCGATTAGCCAGACCCCTGCCGTACGGGCGGGGCCGAATGATCCGTATTGGGCGAACAGCCCACCCGTGACGACATTTGCCTTCAGCCCGTTTTTCTCGACGGCCCTTGCTGATCAACGCACGAGGATTCAGCCCCAGATCCGGGTCTATGCCACGGCGGACTTTGAGCAGTTCGGCTCGGCACCGTTTGGCTTTGCCGATCAGCTGACCACCCTCCAGCTGCTGCTGCGGGATCGGCCAGCGCTGAACGAGCCGCCGCACCTGCCGTATCTGCCCCCCATCCCGGCCAGCCAGGCGTTCCACGCTCGTAGCCAGTATCTCGATTTCACCAATGGCTCCGGGGTTGCCTACCTGACCGTCTTGACCCAGGATACGGTTGCGCCCCTGACGGATGGCCTGATGTACACCTTTCAGGGCCTTACGAACGACGGCGCAACCTATGTCTCGGCAACCTTTCCCGTGAGCGTCAACCACGCAGACGCCGCAGCCAGCACGGTCCAGGACGGGCACGCGGTGCTTACGGCCGCCGATCCGATTGCGGCCTTCGAGCCCGATTTGCCGCTGCTCGACCAGCTGCTGCGATCACTACAGGTTGAGGAGTGAGGGCGCGAACGCGCTGGCAAGCGACCGTGCGCGGCCGCTGGACCGCCATGATTGACACACCTGCTGTTCGCTTCACGCGGCGGCGAACCCCAACGATCATCCAGCGTGCGGCTTCTGCGAGTGCCAGAGCCCATGGATGCAGCTCACTGACGGATCAGTTACTCGTGCTCCCCCTGGCTGAGCAGCGGTAAAAATTGCTGAGGCACCCAGCGCGGGACCACCGCCACCATCCACACCTCCCGGCCATGGATCCCGTCATCAGCAGCAAACACCACCTGCCCGCTGCTGGCGATGAGGTTCTCTGGTCGACTACTCGCCACCCCACCATTGATGTCGTGGAGGAGCCGCGTGCCGCCCGCTGTTCCATCTGACTGCCACAGCTCATGGCCCGTCGGGGTATCACGAGCGCTGAGATAGAGCCAGCCCCCGCTGCCCAAGAGGGCGGTAATCGTACCAGCGGTCCCGTCGGGATCGATGGTCCATACCAGGTGGGTTCCTAGCTCGGTGCCGTCGGTTGACCAAAGGTGATTGGGCAACGGGTCATCACTCGCCGCAAAGAAGACGCGTCCGTTGACGGCCACGATGGTGGCGGCAACGGGGCAACTGCGGAAAGTGCGCACCATAGCGGGTCCATGGACCTCGCACCGCAGGGCCGTCGTACTGTTGCTGACGTAGTAGAGCTGATCATTGCGATTGAAGAGCCGTGCGTACTGAAACTTGGCCGTGTTCTGCGGGAGTGCGGCAACGTGCTGTGTGCTGGCCGCCGTGCCATCCGTGCGCCAGATGCTGAGCCCTTGGCTGCCGCCAGCGTCGGCCAGAAAAAAAAGGCGCTCCCCAACGCGCACCAACTCCGTCAGGAGCAGCCGGTCGGCAGAGTGGGGCCGCAGATCAATGACGAGGGCGGTGCCGGCGGTCGTGCCATCGGTGCGCCACAGCTCACGGCCGTGGATCCCATCGCTGGCGCTAAAGTAGGTCCAGCCATGCACCGCCGTGAAGTCAGCGGGATCGCTGCTCAGGCTGGCGGGATTGATATCCTTGAGCAGCGTGGTTCCCGCCGCCGTCCCATCTGACCGCCAGAGCTCCGCGCCATGGATGGTATCATCGGCCGTCAGGAGGAGATCGCCATTGACGACGCCGAGCGCGATCAGGCCGGAGGGTGCCCCGGGGGCAATATCTTTCACCATGGCGGTGCCTGCTGCTGTGCCGTCTGAGCGCCAGAGTTCGCGCCCGTGGATGCCGTCATTGCCTTCAAAATAGAGCCAGCCGTCGAGAGGAAGCAAGGGACGCGGGGTCAGAATGCCGTCGCCGGTCGGATTGATATCCGCGACCATCCGCGTGCCCTGGGCCGTGCCATCGGTTGCCCACAGCTCGCGCCCATGGACGCCGTCATCAGCCAGAAAAAAGAGGGTGGTGCCGAGGGACACGAAGCTCTGCGGCGCCGCATCGCCGGTCGGATTGATATCCACGAGCAACCGCGCGGGCGCGGAAGGGGGCTGCGCCCGGGTGGTGGCGAGGGGGCTCATGCTTAAGATCAGGATCAACCACGCGCAGAGAAACAGGCGGTGCTTCATGGGGACTCCTTGTGCGCTCTGAAGAATCGGCATGAACAAGACCCGCAACGCCGCTCATTGGTTCATCCAGCCAGGTTGGATTGCCGTGCGCAACCCCATCCGCGCGCCGTATTCCGCTGTCCCCCTGGAAACTGGCCGCCGTCCAGGTGTGCGCGGATACCGCGTCTGGTGCGCCTCACGCTAGCGATGGGTGAGCGGCAGGTAGGTCTGTCGTAGCAGCGGCACATAGGGCCGCCATGCGGTCCCGTCCCAATGGATGATCGCTCCTTTGGGGCCAACAGCCCAGCCATCGGTCGCGGTCACCATGGCGACCCCGTTCATGGCGGCGGGGATGGCATGGGCGGTGAGCTGCACGCCATCCCAGTGCCAGGCACGGAGATAGCCCTGCTGGAGATCGCCATAGTCGCCGAGTGCCCAGACATCCGTGCTGGCGACCCCATCGATGGCGAGCACCCGGCCATCCCAGGTCTCCGGCAACATATTGACCCACTCCTGCCCGACCCGCCGGGCCAGCGTGATCTTGCGCCCCCCGCATGATTCATTGAGACAGGCCAGCCCGCCCACCCAGGCATCGGTGGCCGAGAATGCTTTCAGGGCATAGTTGTCGCTCCCCGGCGCCCCCGT
>DASWWB010000259.1:0-6140 GCA_036406115.1 Herpetosiphonaceae bacterium | reverse complement strand
AGCTTCATGCCGTCGGTGATCAGCTGCTGGGCCAGCTGGTTGCCCGAGAGGGCCGTCCAGGAGCCGCCGACCGGGCGGTAGAAGTCACTGCTGAAGCCGTACTTGGTGATCAGCGCCCAGTTCATCTCCCAGATCATCGCGGTCCAGGTCGAGCCGACGCCGTGGGGCACGGCCGCGGTGCGGGTGGCGTTGTAGGTGCGCGGGTCGATGGTCATGTCGGTCGAGTACGGGAAGGCGCGGATACCCACGCCGTTGGTCGGCTGGAACAGGGCGTAGGTGCCGATACCGCGGCGCATCGCACCGGTGTCGCCAGTCTTCTGGCTCAGGAACAGGCCCTGCCAGTCGCTCCAGCCCTCGCCCATCTGCTCGGAGTTGCCGAGACAGGTCGTGGGGCTGTTGGGGCCGCCGGTGAGGCGGTTGGAGATACCGTGGCCGTACTCGTGGGCGATGATGCCCGAGTCGAGGTCGCCGTCGCGGTTCGGCGAGCCGCCGTTCCACAGATACATCTGCATGCGCGGGCGGGTGCCGTCGGGATCGGTGCGGAAGTTGGCGTTGTTGGTGCCGCCGCCGTCCTGGGCCTCGGCCTGGACCGAGTCGTTGCCGACGCCGCCGCGGCCGTAGTTGTTGGTCTGGAAGTTGCCGGCCGGATCATTGAAGCCGTAGCGGTAGTTGACGTCGTGCATGTAGTTGTTCCAGAGGAACAGGTTCACGACGGCCGCCGGGGCGTAGGTGCTCGGGGCCTGGGTCAGATCCAGGGCCGGGGTGAAGTCCAGGCCTGCGCCGCCGTCCGGGCTGGAGCCGGCGTCGGGGGCGTTGTCGTTGTTGGTGTCGGTGTAGGCGTGGACGTTGTTGCCTTGGGTCGTGGTGAACTCAGGGCCGGCGGCGCCGTTCGTGTCGTGCCAGCCGAAGGGCGAGCCGACAGTATCGGCGGGCTGGTTGAGCAGCACGCGGCCGTCAGCGGGCGGCGCCGGCGTGGTGTGCTGGGGGCTCTCGACGCCGAGCGGGTAGCCGCGGTACGAGGAGCCGTCCGGCGCCGGGTTCGGCGGCAGCAGGGGCTCGCCCTGCGCGCGGGTGGCGATTTCGGCGCCAGCCTCGTGGCCGTAGGCCTCCTCGGCGGCGACGAACTCGTCGTGGATGACCAGATCGTACTGAGCGATGCTGTCGCCGGTGACGGCGTCAACCTGCACGATCCAAGAGTGCTGGGCGTCAAGCGTCTCGAGGGCGATGCTCCAGACCAGGCGCGGCGCGGTGCCGGAGGCATCGTACATCAGCTTGGCTTTGATCGGCGCGCTGGCGATGCCGGCGGGCTCGAACGTCTGCTCCTGGGTGGAGCCTTTAGCCGGGGCGATGGTCGCCAGGCCCTGGGGCGCGGCCAGGTTCAGGTGAGCGGCGGCGCGCTCGACGGCCTGGGCGGCGGAGAGGGTCGGCTTGGTGACGTTGGCTTTGCCGGCGAGGTCGCCGACGAAGCGGTTGCCCAGGTTGAGGATGCGGCCATCGGGCATCACGTTGATATTCAGGATGCCGTTGCTCACATCGATGCCGTTCAGCTGCTGGGTCAGATAGATGTGGGTGACGCCGGTGTGATCGCTCACATAGCGGTCGGACACCCGCAGGCTGGCCAGATCAGCTGCCGTCAGGCCGTAGGTGGCGGCGTTCTGCCGCAGGTAATCAAGGCTGATCGCCAGCGCGTCGCCGGATTTGGCCTCGGACAGAAAGCCGAAACCTGCAATCGGGGCGGCGGCGGCGGCCGGGGCGGCGGGGGCTTTGGGGCTCACGCTGCCAAGGGCGAGCAGGAACGTGAGGAGCGTGGGGAGCGCACTTCCCAAAACAAATGGACGTCGTGACCGTGACTTCATAGAGACCGTACTCCTTTAAGGGTGTCTGGATGAAGATCCGTGGGATGAACAAAACCATCGAATGAATGCTTGCGGGACGAGCCTCCTTCCGCCAAACCCGCGCCGGGCGCGGATGCGATCAAGCCTGGTGGTTGTCGGGTCCGCTCCGGAAGGTGGACATGCCCCCGGAGCGGACCCGTGAGTGCTAGCGCACCCGCTTAGCGTATCCGCTTGCTACGGCTTGAAGAGCAGCGGCAGATACAGCAATCGCTCATCCCGGACGGCCGTTGTCACGAGAGTGGTCGAGTCAGAGACCGTGGTAACCGTTTGCGAGGTGACCGTGACGGTGGCGGTATCCTGCTCGCCGTTGGCGGCGTTGGCGGGGATCACGACCGAGACGGTGACCGTCGTGCTGGCGCCGGCGTTCAGCGTGACGCTGGTCTGGCTGGCGGTGGTGGTCCAATCATTGCCGCTGATCGCGACATTGAAGGTGTCGGACAGGCTGCCGGTGTTGGTGATGCGGACCGTGTACTGGACCGTCGTGCCAACATTGCCCGAGTCGGCGTCGTCCGGCGAGACCGAGACGCTGCGGCTTTGGGCGAGGCAGGAGCGGACGCTCACGTCGTCGATGTACCAGCCCTCGTTGCCGGCGGCGCTATCCGAGCCGAGGCGCCAGCGGAACTGGGCGGTCGTGCCGGCGTAGGCGTCCAGGTTGACGACCGAGTTGACCCACTGGGCCGGGTCGCCGTCGTCGCACCAAGCCTGGACCGGACCGATCGGGTTGTTGCCCGCCTGGTCGTTCCAGATCAGCGCGTCGTAGGGGTCGGTGAGCATCGAAGCGTTCGGCACCTGGGTCCAGGTACCGCCGCCGTTGGTCGAGACCTCGAGGATACCGGCGTCCCAGCAGCGGCCGTCGGTGTTCGGCGTCTCGAAGGCCTGGCGGTTCTGGAAGCGCATCGTGATCGGCGACTGGCTGGCCGGGGGGATCACGATCGGCGGCGAGACCAGGCGCTGGTCGCTCAGCGAGGGCGGATCCTGGGCGTACCAGGAGCGGGCGCCGCTGTTGCTGCGGGTGGTGGTCAGGGCCCAGGTGTTGGCGATGCTGCCGGCGCCCAGGGTGAAGCCGCTGGCGCCCGTCTCGAAGTCGGTGGTGTACACGACGTTCGGCGTGGCGTTGACCGGGCAGGTGCCGGGGATCTGGCGGGTGCGGAAGGTGAAGACCGACGAGTTGCCGCCGTAGCCGCAGACGTTGCTCGCCTTGACGCGCCAGAAGTAGCTGGTGTCATCCTGGAGGGTGACCGGCAGCACCAGCGACGCAGTGGTGGTCGTGCCGCTGTAGACGATGCTGTTGAACGCGGCATCGGTCGCGACCTGCAGCTGGTAGCCCGTGGCCGTCGGCGAGGCAGCCCAGGTGAAGGTCGGGTTATAGACCACGTTGGTCGCGTTGTTGGCCGGGGCGGTCAGGCTCGGCGCTGCCGGGGCGCTGGCCACCACAGTCATGTTGACCGTGATGCTGTTGGTCGAGGTGATGCCGGTCGCTGTCACGCGGATCCCGTAGGTTCCTGCCGCGACGCCTCCTGTGTTGCCAATCGTCAGGGTCGAGTTGCCGGGCACCGTGACCACCGGGTTCGGGTTGAAGGTGGCGGTGGTGCCTGCCGGGTTGCCGGTCGCGCTGAGCGTGGCCGGAACCGCGTTCTGCGTGCCGACGCCGATGTTGTAGATGGCGTTCGAGCCGCGGCAGATCGTCTGGGCGGTCGGCGCGGAGCCGATCGTCAGACAGGCCGGGGCGATGTCGAAGGCCTGGGTGTTGTCGGCGGTGCTGGTGGTGCTGCCCTGCGAAGCGCTGAAGCCGAGGCCGCGCTTGGCGAAGGCGGTCCAGATCAGACACTGGTTGACGCCGCCGGTGTAGGCGCGGTCGGCGGCCAGGATCGCGTCGCGGCCGCTGACGAAGCCGGGCGAGCAGGGCTGGAGCTTCATGCCGTCGGTGATCAGCTGTTGGGCCAGCTGGTTGCCCGAGAGGGCCGTCCAGGAGCCGCCGACCGGGCGGTAGAAGTCATTGCTGAAGCCGTATTTGTTGATCAGCGCCCAGTTCATCTCCCACAGCATCGCGGTCCAGATCGAGCCGACGCCGTGGGGCACGGCCGCGGTCCGCGTGTTGTTGTAGGTGCGCGGGTCGATGGTCATGTCGGTCGAGTAGGGCGCGGCGCGGATGCCGACGCCGGTGGTCGGCTGGAACAGGGCGTAGGTGCCGATACCGCGGCGCATCGGGCCGGTGTCGCCGGTCTTCTGCGTGAGGAACAGGCCCTGCCAGTCGCTCCAGCCCTCGCCCATCTGCTCAGCGTTCTGGAGGCAGCTGGCGGTGGCGGGGCCGCCGGTGAGGCGGGTCGAGATGCCGTGGCCGTACTCGTGCGAGATGATGCCGTTGTCGAAGTCGCCGTCGCGGTTCGGCGTGCCGCCGTTCCACAGATACATCTGCATGCGCGGGGCGATGCCGTCGATATCGGTGGCGAAGTTGGCGTTGTTCATACCGCCGCCGTCCTGGGCCTGAGCCTGGACGCCGTCGCTATTGGAGCCGCCGCGGCCGTAGTTGTTGATCTGGAAGTTACCCGAGACCTCATCGAAGCCGTAGCGGTAGTTGACGTCGTGCATGTAGTTGTTCCAGAGGAACAGGTTCACGACGGCCGCCGGGCGGTAGCCGCTGGGGGCCAGGGTCAGGTCCAGGGCCGGGGTGAAGTCCAGGCCCGCGCCGCCGTCCGGGCTGGAGCCGGCGTCCGGCTGGTCGTCGTTGTTGGTGTCGGTGTAGGCGTGGGCGTTGTTGCCGCGGGTGATGGTGAACTCAGCGCCGGCGGCGCCGTTCGTGTCGTGCCAGCCGAAGGGCGAGCCGACGCTGTCGGCGGGCTGGTTGAGCAGCACGCGGCCGTCAGCGGGCGGCGCCGGCGTGGTGTGCTGGGGGCTCTCGACACCGAGCGGGTAGCCGCGGTACGAGGAGCCGTCCGGCACCGGGTTCGGCGGCAGCAGGGGCTCGCCCTCGGCGCGGGCGGCGATTTCGGCGCCAGCCTCGTGGCCGTAGGCCTCCTCGGCGTGGACGAACTCGTCGTGGATGACCAGGTCGTTCTGGGCCAGGACATCGCCGGTGACGGCGTCGACCTGGAGGATCCAGTAGTGCTGCGCGTCAACGGTGTTCAGGCGGATGTTCCAGGCCAGGCGCGGGGCGAGGCCGGAGGCATCGTACGTCAGCTTGGCGTTGATCGGCGCGCTGGCGATGCCGGCGGGCTCGAAGCTCTGCTCCTGGGCCGGGCCTTTGGCCGGGGCGGTCGCGACCAGCCCCTGGGCCAGGGTGAGGCTCAGGTGAGCGGCGGCGCGCTCGACGGCCTGGGCGGCGGAGAGGGTCGGCTTGGTGACGTTGGCTTTGCCGGCGAGGTCGCCGACGAAGCGGTTGCCCAGGTTGAGGATGCGGCCGTCGGGCATCACGTTGACATTCAGAATGCCATTCTGGACATCGACGCCGTTCAGCTGCTGCTGAAGATAGATGTGGGTGACGCCGGTGTGGCTGCTCACGTAGCGGTCGGACACCCGCAGGCTAGCGGTGTCGGCGGCCGTCAGGCCATAGGTGGCGGCGTTATCGCGAACATAGCTCAGCGCGATCGCGAGCGCGTCGCCGGCCTGGGGGGCAGTCAGGAAGTCGCTGCTGCCAGTCGTGGCGGCGGGCGCTGCCGGGAGGGCGGGGGCTTTGGGGCTCACTGTGCCAAGGGCGAGCAGGAAGGTGAGCAGCGTGGGGAGCGCACTTCCCAAAACCAATGAACGTCGTGACCGTTTCTTCATAAAAGCCATACTCCTTCACAGGCGGAGGGATGAAGAATATGTGGGTTACGGGATGAACTGGACCTTAAATGGTGGTGGTTGTCGCGGTGTTACCTCCTCTCCGCCTGAATCCGGCGATAGGCGGTAGACCCTTTCGACGGTTCCCAGGTGTGTTATGTGGGTGGATGGGATGGGTAAAGCCTCATCTATGAGGGTGGTTTGAAGAGACGTGGTGTGAACCGTCACAATCTTGCAAATCCCTTAAAAGGCCCCCGTGAATACTACCACACTGCTCGAGTAAATAAAAGTCTAAATCGAAACGAATTTTTCACGTCTCGCCCCGCCGCCCCCGCCGCTGACGCTCGCGGCGCCGCCCTTTTCGCTGCTACGCCGGCCGCTTGCGCTGCGTAGGCATCGGTGATTCGGATTGGGATGCGCGCTGCGGCGCCTGGAGGAACATGCTGTGGACGAAGTGACAACCGTTACGCGGACTGGCTGCTTGCA
>DASWWB010000258.1:0-3433 GCA_036406115.1 Herpetosiphonaceae bacterium | reverse complement strand
GCGGCGTCGGCGTCGCCGCGCAGCACCCGCCGCAGCGACTCTTGGTGCGAGCCCGCCGCGTCCAGCCGGCCGAAATAGCCGGCGTCCTCGCCCAGCTCGGCCAGCCGCGCGCCCAGGATGACCGAGCCGGAGAACGAGCCGGCCTCGTTATAGGCCAGCGCCACGCCGCGCAGTTCGGCGAAGGAGCGGCGCGGCGAGTCGTGGCGCACGATCAGATCCGAGAAATAGACCGGCCGGCCGGCGTAGCGCGCCCCGGCCATGACCGGCGCCGCCAGCAAGCGCAGCGCCGGCCCGCCCCCAGCGTTCCACTCGGCGTAGGTCGCGCCGCAGACCGCCGCCAGCGCCGCCTCGCCCTCCCGCAGCATGCGGGTGCGCTCGGCCCACGACGGCGCCGCGACCAGGCGGATCCGCAGCCCGCTCGCCGTTGCCAGCGCGTCGATCAGCCGCTGGTAGATTGGATCGGCGTTGCCCGCCAGCAGCGAGACAAAGGTCAGGCTTGGTTCGATCGACGCCATGGCGTCCCCTTCTCTATTGTTTACTTTGATAAGTAACTAACTCAATAATAAACGACAGCCGGGAGCGATGTCAAATCGGCGGGCTTTGCGCGGGGCGGGCGGCGGTGCTACAGTCTTGCCGATACGATTCGCAGGAGGCAAGCTCATGGCAGATCGCACACAGTTCGATGTCGTCGTCATCGGGTCGGGGCAGGCGGGCGGGCCGCTGGCCTCGGCGTTCGCGCGGGCCGGCAGGAGCACGGCGCTGATCGAGCGCTCGCACGTCGGCGGGACCTGCATCAACGAGGGCTGCACGCCGACCAAGACGATGGTCGCCAGCGCCCGGGCGGCCTATCTGGCCCGGCGCGGGGCCGATTACGGCGTCAGCACCGGCGCGATCAGCGTCGACCTGGGCGTGGTGCGGGGGCGCAAGCAGGCCAATGTCGAGAGCTGGCGCGGCGGCAGCCAGCGCCGGCTGGAGGAGACCGAGGGGCTGGAGCTGATTTTCGGCGAGGCCTCGTTCGCCGGGCCGAAGCGGATTGCGGTGCGGCTGAGCGGCGGCGGCGAGCGTGAGCTGGAGGCCGGCTTGGTCGTCATCAACGCCGGCTGCCGGCCGGCCGCGCCGCCGATCGAGGGCCTGGACCAGGTGCCGGCGCTCGATTCGACCAGCATCATGGAGCTTGACGAGGTTCCCGAGCATCTGATCGTGCTGGGCGGCGGCTACATCGGCCTGGAGTTCGGCCAGATGTTCCGCCGCTTCGGCAGCCAGGTGACGATTGTCCAAAGCGGCGGCCAGCTGCTGGCCCGCGAGGACGATGACGTGGCCGAGGCGGTGGCGGAGATCCTGCGCGAGGACGGGATCGAGGTCCTGCTCAACACCCGGGCGCTGCGGGTCAGCGGGGCGGGCGGCGGCGTCGAGTTGGTCGCGGCGACCCCGGACGGCGAGCGGACGCTGCGCGGCTCGCATCTGCTGCTGGCCGCCGGCCGCCGCCCCAACACCGACGCGCTCAATCTGGCCGCGGCGGGAATCGAGACGGACCGCCACGGCTATGTGACGGTCAATGAGCGGCTGGAGACGAATGTGCCCGGGGTGTACGCCGCCGGCGACATCAAGGGCGGGCCGGCCTTCACCCACATCTCCTACGATGATTTTCGCATCCTGCGGGCCAATCTGCTGGAGGGCGGCAGCCTGACGACGGCGGGGCGCATGGTGCCGTACGCGGTGTTCATCGACCCGCAGCTCGGCAGGGTGGGGCTGAGCGAGCGCGAGGCGGCGGAGCAGGGCCGCGCGGTCCGCGTCGCCAAGCTGCCGATGAGCTCGGTGGCCCGCGCGCTGGAGGTCGATGAGGCGCGCGGCTTTATGAAGGCGCTGGTGGACCCGGCGACCGATCAGCTGCTGGGCTGCGCGGTGCTGGGGATCGAGGGCGGCGAGATCATGGGCGCGCTCCAGATCGCGATGATGGGCAAGCTGCCCTACACCGCCCTGCGCGACGCCACCTTCGCCCATCCGACGCTGCTGGAGTCGCTCAACAATCTGTTTATGGCGCTGGACGGACAGTAAGCGCGAGGCGGCGGATCAGCGATCCGCCGCCTGAAACCGGCGGGCTAGGCGAGCAGCGCCGCCAGCAGCTCGAACATCAGCGACCAGCCCTCCTCGGTGGCCGCGTGGTACTCCGGCGGCAGCCCCTGCTGGGTGAAGGTCAGCAGGCAGCCGGCGCCGTCGGGCGCGAGCTCGACGATGATCCAATCGGCCTCGGGCGAGAACTGGGGCATGGCGAAGGTGAAGACCAGCCGGCGGGGCCGGTCGATCTCCAGGTACTCGCCGACGGCGGTGTAGTCGACGCCCTCGCGGCGGGCGGTGATCTCGTAGCGGCCGCCGACCCGCGCGTCGATCTCGGCGCGATAGGCCTCGTCGGCGGCCGAGGCGAACAGCCAGCGCCGGGCGGTCTCCGGCCGCAGCCAGGCGTCGAAGACTCGCTCGGGCGCGGCGGCGAAGCGGCGGGTCATGCGCAGGACGCGCTCGGGGTCGAGCGACCCGCCGGGGATGTGGGGCTGCGGCATCGCCCTAGGCCTGCATCAGCTGGACGAGGTTGCCGAAGCCATCCTCGAAGACCGAGATGAGGCCGTAGTCGGTCTGGGTCGGCTCCTGGCGGAAGGCCACGCCGCGCCCGGTGAGCCGCTCGTGCTCGCTTGGCAGGTCGGCGACGCTGAAGACTATCGCCGGCAGATTGGCCTCGAACAGCGACGTTTGGTAGGTCGAGGCGATCGGATTGTTGTTCGGCTCCAGCAGCAGGCCGGGGCTCCCCGGCTCGCCGGGCGCGGCGACGATCGCCAGATAGTGCTCGGGCATGAACATGCGCGACTCGAAGCCCAGCACGTCGGTGTAGAAGGCGTGGGCCTCCAGGGGATTGGACACGAACAGGCTGACCAAGGCGATTTTCATGGGCTGTCTCCTTGTGGATCGATAGCCGCTTCGGCGGCATCTTCGGCGGCGAGCAGGGCGTCCAGGGCGTCGAATCCCGCATCCCAGAACCGCTGGTAGAAGCGCAGCCACTGCTCGGCGGCTTCCAGCGGCGCGGGGTCGAGCTTGCAGACATGGGTGCGGCCTTCGATCTGGCGCCGGAGCAGCCCGGCGCCCTCCAGCACCCGCACGTGCTTGGAGATCGCGGCGAACGACATGTCAAACGGGGCGGCCAGCTCGCTGATCGTGCGCTGGCCCCCGGCCAGGCTTCGGAGCATGGCCCGCCGCGTCGGGTCGGCCAGGGCATGGAAGACCCGGTCCAACGCTGGTGGGGGGTGATGCGAAACCATATGGTTGAATGATAGCACATCTGTGCTTGATAGTCAACCATGTGGTTGAACAACTTTTTGGATTTGACGCGGCATGCGAAGGGTTTCCCTGCCGGGGTGGGGATTGCCTCCCCCCGCCCTCCCTGCCG
>DASWWB010000257.1:0-1991 GCA_036406115.1 Herpetosiphonaceae bacterium | reverse complement strand
GCGCGGCGGATCAGCCCTTCTCGCACGGAGAGGCTGATCCGCCGCGCTGGTTCGATCAGCTCCAATCCGCCGGCGCAACAATCCAGCCACCGCCAGCAGGCAGCAGGCTGGCGGGATTGGCCCAGCGGCAGCTCGGCGCCCATCCGCCCCCCAACGCTCACGATTCCCCGCGATTGCCTCTTGACAAAACCGTTTCGAGCGTTTAGATTCGATTCAGCGCAAAAATAAATTTTAGCGATCGAGGTAAATGCAATGGATGGTCCTCCGGGGATGGTGTTCGTGATTCGCGACCGCGAGGCGCTGAAGGTGCTGACCGATCCGCTGCGGGCGCAAATGTTCGAGGCGCTGGCCCAGGAGCAGCTCAGCCCGCGCCAGCTCGGCGAGCGGCTGGGCGTGGCCGCCAGCAAGCTCTACTATCACCTCAATATGATGGAGAAACACGGCTTCATCGCCGTGGCCGAGACGCGGATGGTCGCCAATCTGGTCGAAAAGCTCTACCGCGCCGCCGCCATGACCTTGTCGGTCGATCCGGCGCTGCTGACCTTCAGCACCCCCGAGCATCAGGAAAACCTGTTCACCGTGACGGAATCGACGCTGGCCGCCACCCGCGAGGACCTGATGCGCTCGTTCCAGGCCCGGGCCTACGAGCTGGCGCAGGGCGCCACGCCGCAGCCGCGCAAAATGATCATCACCCGCGACGTGCGGCGGCTGCCCGAGGAGCGGATCGACGAGTTCACCGAGCGCCTGGAGGCGCTGATCACGGAGTTCGCAGCCAGCGACACAACCCAAGCGACCGACCAGGCCTACGCCCTGACCGTCGCTTTCTATCCCAGCTTCCACTACAGCGAAACAGCAGACCAGGGCGGCGCGACGCCGCCCGCAGCCACGGAGGGCGGGCAATGAGCGGTTTTCACGGCATGCGGCGGTTCCTGGTGATCTGGCTGGGCCAGCTCATCTCGATGATCGGCTCGGGGTTCAGCAGCTTCGCCCTCGGCGTCTGGCTCGTCGAGCAGACCGGCCAGGCCACGCCGTTCGCGCTGACAGTGCTGTGCGCCAGCCTGCCGCCGATCCTGCTCTCGCCGATCGCCGGCGTGGTCGCCGACCGCTGGAACCGGCGCTGGATCATGATCCTGGCCGACAGCGGCAACGCGCTGGTCACCTTGGCGGCGGTGGCGCTGCTGGGCACGGGCCAGCTCGCCGCCTGGCACGTCTACGTTATGGCGGCGCTGGGGGCGGCCTGCGCCTCGTTCCAAGAGCCGGCCTACCGCGCTTCGGTGACCATGCTGGTGCCCAAGGAGCAATTGGGGCGGGCCAGCGCCCTCAGCCAGCTCAGCCAGGCGATCGAAATGCTGCTGGTGCCGGTGCTGGCCGGGCTGCTGTTCGCCGCCGTCGGGCTGCGCGGCGTGTTCGCCCTCGATTTCATCAGCTTCCTGTTCGCGGTCGGCGCGCTGTTCATGACCAACATCCCCCAGCCGCCGGCGGCCCAGGCGGACGAAGCGGCGCCCAAGCCCAGCCTGCGCGGCGACATCGCTTTCGGCTGGCGCTATCTGAGGGAGCGGCCGGGGCTGCTGCTGCTGATCTGGTATTTCGCGCTGGTGAATTTCCTGGCGAATTTCGCCGCCGTGCTGCGCACGCCGCTCATCCTCGGCTTCGGCGACGCGCGGACGCTCGGCATCGCCGGCATGGCCGCCGGGCTGGGCCTGCTCTGCGGCAGCCTGCTGATCGGCTTCCTCGCGGCGCCGCGCCGGCGGGTGGCGACCATCATCGGGGCGATCGCGGTCTCAGGGCTGGGGCTGGGGCTGACCGGCCTGCGCCCGTCGGGGCTGCTGGCGTCGGCCGGCTCGTTCATCTTCCTGCTGGGGATTCCGGTGGCCGCGGCCAACAGCGAGGCGCTGTTCCAGTCCAAGGTCGCGCCGGCGGTGCAGGGCCGGGTCTTCGCGATGCGGACGATGGTCTCGCGCTCGATGATGCCGCTGGCCTTCCTCGCATCG
>DASWWB010000256.1:0-10007 GCA_036406115.1 Herpetosiphonaceae bacterium | reverse complement strand
CCAGCGCGTGCAGGCCGCGCACGACTTCGGGAATCTCCTCCAATGCCAACGCGTTCAGCCCCAAAGCTGTCAGCTGCGTCATGCCACCAAGTCCAGCGCCCAGATCGGCCAGGCGCAGGCCGGTGTTGCCGATGCTGAGGGAGGTTAGGGCGGGCATGTCGCCCAGTACGCCCGGCCAGGCATCAAGCCAGGTACCCCACAGATCCAGCGCCCGCAGCTGTCGCAATTCACCAAGCCAGTTCGGCAGCCGTCTGAGGGGATTGCCCCCGAGATGCAGCTCCTGAAGGTTGGGGAGCGTGCGAATCAGCCCCGGAATGGCCGCGAACTGATTGCCCGTCATATTAATCTCCACGAGCGTCTCGCCCGCGGCCAGCGCCGGCGGCAGCTCAGCGAGCGAATTAACCGTCAGATGCAGCCGCTCCAGGGCCGGAAGGGCGGCCACGCCCGCAGGAAGAACGGTCAGATTATTGGAGGCCAGGTCAAGGTGGGTCAGGCGCGGCGGCAGACCGACCGCGCCCTGAAGCACCCGGCCACGCTGGCCGCTCAGGGACAAGATACGCAGCCCCTCGCACCGCTCCCATGCCGGGTCGAGCGTCGCAAGCGCATTGCCGCCCAGGTTGAGGCTGCGCAGCGCCGGCCGCTCGCTCAGCCAGTCCGGCACCGTGTCCAGGAGATTCCCGCCCAGGTCCAGCTCCCGCAGCCGGGGCAGGTCGCCAATCCAGGCCGGGACCGCGCGCAGCTTCATCCGCGCCAGATCCAGCACCTCCAGCGTCGGCGGCGGCGTGACGCTGGCAAGATCCCACTCCGGCCGCTCACTCATCACAAGCCGTGTGAGCGCGGGCAGCGTGTGCAGCCAGTCGGGCAGCGGGGCCGGCGCCACCCCGGCGATCTCCAAGAATGCAAGCGCGGGCAGCTCAGCCAGCCAGCCGGGAAGCTCGTGCAGATCGGTGCGCGCGAGATCCAGGACGCGCAGCTGCTGAAGCTCGCAGAGCCAGCGCGGCAGGGATGTCAGATCGTTCTCGCTGAGAATTAAGGTCTCAAGCCGGGTGAGCGGGCGCAGCGTGTCCGGCAGCGCCGTCAGGTTGTTATAGGCGAGGTCAAGGGATCGCAGCTGGCGCAGCTCGCCCACCGCAGGCGGGAGGTCGCGCAGCTCGCAGGAGGCGAGATCAAGGGTCTCACTCCCGGTGCGGCGGGCATGCTCGATCCGGCGGGCGGCGCGTTCGGCGGGCGGCATCCATGCATCGGCGGTCATCAGCAGCGCTCGTCTTTCTTTGCGGCGATCGCGCTGTCGCGCGCATACGCATCGCTCTCATTGACCCTGGCGGCGCAGGGTCAGGGCGACCCTATCACACCAGTACCCCGCGGCGCAACGGCATCGCCCAGCCAATCCCAGCCCCAGACGGATCACACGCGGGGCTACGCCCGCGATGCGTACCCACAGCACGCCCTGAGCAGCCCGTCAGAGGTCCGAACAGCATGGACGCGAGGATGAGGAAGGATGCGGTCTGGCGATAGCTCCTGCGATCAGCGCCTGCGCAACGAGACCATGGTCGCCGCCCTGAAGCCGGCAGCCGCTGGGGCGGACGATGGCGGGCCAGCGGGGTCGGTGTAGAAGGGATTCAGGTCGGCGCTGGCCCAAACGGATCGGCTGGGTCAAGCTCTGGCCAGCGCTGGGCATCGGCAAAGAGCCCCAGGTGCTTGACGTTGTCCGTAATGATGCGGACCTGATCGCCATCATCCTGAAGCAGGAGCGCCTGGCCAAGCAGGATGGCATCACCATCAAGCCGCGTTACATCCGCCAGCGGGCGCCCCATGCGGCGGGCCTGCGCCCACACGACGGCCGCCCGCCGCATCACGTCGGTGCTCAGCGGCAGGTAGGTGTACAGGGTGGCACAGGCATCGAGGCGGGAGAGGCTTTTCGTGAGATCCGCCTGGAGGAAGCTTCGGCGCAGCTCATAGTCCGTCACTTCCGAGTAGGCGATGACGGCGCCCGTCCGCAGCGCCGCAACGATCCAGGCCAGGAGATCGGCATTGGGCCGCGGGTGGGCGATCTGACCCAGCACGCTGGTATCAAGGATGAGCACCTTACGCATCGTGATCGCGCTCCGAGAGGCGGTTCTCGGCGATCAGCCGCTCAACC
Organism: Herpetosiphonaceae bacterium; assembly: GCA_036406115.1. Classification (GTDB taxonomy): domain Bacteria; phylum Chloroflexota; class Chloroflexia; order Chloroflexales; family Herpetosiphonaceae; genus DASWWB01. The sequence goes on along the minus strand of DASWWB010000256.1, from coordinate 7,867 downwards.
AGCGGCCAGGTGGCCTCATCGTAGCCCGAGTCGTCAGCGAGCCAGCGCTCCAGCTCGACGATCGCCTGGGCATTCTGGGCCTGCTGCTCGGCCGGCGTCCGGGCATGCAGCTCGGCGCGCACCTCGGCAAAAGTCTTGGGCTGGGTGATGTTGGTCATGGGGTCCCTCCCTTCCAGTGTCATACCATCAGTGTAGGCCAGCAGCGTGGGGAGCGCAAGGCCAGCACCTCACGAGGCGGTGGTGGGCGACACGCCAGGAACCACGACGACCACCTGCTCACGGGCCGCCACTGTGACCTGTTCGACGAGGCCGGGCGGGATCGGCGGGTCGGCGGCGCCGCGGCCGGGCCAATCGGCCGTGCGCGTCCAGGTGCGGTGGCGGCGGCTGGGGCGGGTCTCAGCGGTGTACCGGGTCAGCTCGACGACCAGGAACGCGCTATACGTGCTCTGGAAGGTCCAGCGCTCGCGCTGGCAGCCATCGGCACTGAGGCGCTCGCCAATCAGCTCAAACCAGCCGGGGATGTCCGTGGCACCGCTGGTGGTCGTGATCGCATCGGGTGCTGACATATCGCTTCTCCTCGTGGTCTCATCATTGGTGCAGCGCCAGGTCCTGTAGCGGTGAGTGTCCGGCGACATGCACGGGGTTAGCTTTGGGACAACTGTCCCGAAGCCTACTCCAGCGACCGCCCTAACCGCCGTTAGCGCTGTCGCCTCAGTGCCCAGGAGCGCTAGGGATGCGTGACCACCCGCAGCCGCGCTGGTACGGGTTGCTGCCTGCTCATCCGGGCTGCGTTTCGCAGGCCGCTGGCGATACTGGGCCGCTGCGGCTTAATGGGCTCCGCGATTTGAGACGACCCCACCATCCACGTCGGCCAGCGGGTGGACGACAATAAAGGCTGCGGGGTCGATGGTGAGGGCAATCGTTTTGATACTCCCGATTTCGAGCCGGGTTACTACGCAGTACACCATCTCCTGTGGAGCGTTGGTGCGTCCGCCACGCGCCGGGTAGACCGTAACGCTTCGCTGGAGGTTCTGCAGAATGGCCTCCCGGATGGCCTCACTTTCGGTTGAGGTAATCAGGATGGCGTTATATTGCTCAATGCCGTGGGTCAAAAAATCAATGGTTTTCGACGCCGCGATGTAGGTCAAGATGGAATACATGGCCAGTTCGATCCCCAAAAACCAGGCAGCAATGGTGAAAATACCGATATTGAGGAGCAAAATAACATCACCGACTTTGAGCAGGTGACTCCGCTTGCTGACAAGGAGGGCCGCGATTTCCGTGCCATCGAGGACCGCACCACCGCGAATGGCCAGACCAATGCCACCACCAATGCAGAAGCCGCCGAAGATCGCGGTCAGGAGTTTGTCGGGGGTGACATCCGGAAACGTTACTAGGCTGAGGCAGAGTGCGAGTCCGCCAATGGCCAGTGCGCTGCGCACGGCAAAGAGGCGGCCGATCTGGCGATAGCCCAAGATGATAAAGGGAAGATTAATGAGGACAATCAGCAGGGCCAGGGGCAGGTCGAGGGTGGTTGCGAGCAACATGGACACGCCGGTGACGCCGCCATCAATGAAGTGGCTGGAGAGGAGAAAGCCCTTCAGGCCCATTGCGGCGCTGACGATACCGAGGCCAATCAGGAGGGTGTTTTTGAGTTCCCGCAGGAAGAGCTGCATAGGGGTAGCATAGGCGATCAGGCAACGGGCTGTCAACTCACGATCCGTCAAACATGCCGTGGCCAGCAGTGACGACTCCTGTCCACGGCTGCGGCAGCTGGCAGTGCTGGCCCTTCCCCGTCTGGTGTTGGGGGCGGCCGGACGGCGTTCCGCAATCTGCTACACTAACGGGAATGATGAAAACGATCAGCAGGACCTCCTGCTGTCCACCACGAAGGTCCAGGCACGATGGCATCCGATGCCGCTACCGAACGCTCGTATGGCGTGCTGGGCGCTGGGCTGCACCACGGAGGGCACATGACCCAATCAATTATCGGGGTTAAACGCAGCGCGCCCCGGTTTATGGCAGCGAACATATGAGCTACATCCAGAGGCGTGGAACGTGATACGCAGCAATCGCCGCATCCGCACTGACCAACACGGCCTCTTCCACCAAAGCCTGCGCAATCAACAACCGGTCAAACGGGTCCTTATGATAGAGTGGGAGATCGCCAACCCGCAGCGCATGGTCGAGCGTAATGGGCAGGAGATGCAGCCCATTGGTGAGCTGGCTGGCGACAACATCAGCCAAGGGCTGATGCAGCGTGAGCTTGCCGATCCCGGCCTTGATTTGGATCTCCCAGACGCTGGCGGCACTGAGCAGGAGGGTCGTGGTTGGATCCGTACATGCCGCCAGCACCGGCGGGGTCAGCTGCTCGGGACTGAGGGCCCACCAGAGAAACACATGGGTATCGAGGAGCAGCTTCATGCGTCCCCCAGCCAGAAGGCGTCGGGCAATGGGTCATCAAAGCTATCGTCCACCGTGATTGCCCCACGGTTGAGGCCTGGCACCCGGTGGGCCGGGGACGCTGGGATGGGCACCACCCGCGCGATGGGCCGGCCCTGATCCATCAGCACGACCTCCTCACCGTGGCGCACCTGATCGACCACCGATTCAACCGTCACCATCGGATCGTGAATATTCACCTGCTGTGTCATCAGAATCTCCCGTTCTATTCGCTGTGTCCTCAGATCTGCATACGCTCGATGGCACCGCGCAAATCATCCTCGCTCGGCGTGAGATACATCCCAGTCGTTGAGAGCCGGCTATGGCCAAGAATCCGCTGCACCTCTGGGAGTTGGGCGCCACCATGGAGCAACCGACGGGCCAGGCTATGGCGCAGTTGGTGTGGCGCGACGGCGTCAAGGCGATGGGCTGCGGTCACCAGAGCATCGAGTTGCCCGAAGTCCGTCACCTTGGCCGCGCGCTCGCGGAGTGAGGCCGCCGCCGTCACGCCGAGGCGCTGGACAATGGTGCTCAGGCCCCGCGGGGTCACACCCGGGCTGAGCGGGCGCCCGGGCGCCGTCGCCTTGATGCGCACGAGCAGCGGTTCGCGTTCGCCGTCCGCACCGAGGGTGGGCACCCCATGGGGACAACGGACCTCGATGAGATAGCGGTCCAGCAGGCGTATGGCGGCTGGGTGGAGCGGGATGCGGCGCACCTTCCGGCCCTTGCCGCTGCGGACCGTCAGGGTGCCGCCGCGCAGATCGAGATCCCGCAGCTGAATATCGCAGGCCTCTTGGGCGCGCACCCCGGTATAGATCAGCAGCGCGAGGATGGCCTCGTCGCGACCCTTGTGGGGCTGCGGTTGATTACGGGCGGCGCGCAGTAGGGCGTCGACGGCGAGCTCGGGCAGGGCCTGGGGGCCGACGGGCTCGGTGGCCACATCGCGGATGGCAGTACTCGGATCATCGGCCATGGCGCCGCGGCCGACCGCCCAGCCGCAGAAACCCCGGAGCGTTGAGAGGCCGCGGTTGATGGTCGCCGGCGCGGCACCATCATCGACCTGGCGGTGGCGTTGCCAGCGACGGAGATCCTGCTCGGTGGTCAGGGCCACATCCCACGGCTGCTGCTGGGTGGTTTCCCACCACTGCTGAAACTGGCGCAGATCAGCGCGGCTGGCACGAATGGTCGCCGGCGAGCGACCGCGTGATTCCAGATCAGTAAGATAGTCCGTCACCAGATCCATCAGCTCCCCCAATGATAGAGTACAGATTATCAGCAGTGCCATTCTAGCAGGGTGGAGAGGGTTTTGCAACACCTTATCAGCAGTGCCATCGGGTGAGCATTCGAGGAACACTACTGATAAGAGGACCTATCAGCAGTGCTGACGTCAGGATGAGTTAGGGGTGTGTCCCATCATGCCCCGTAGCATCATGGCCATGATCCGTCACCTGCGCGCCAAACCAGGCATGGAGGGCGGTGATCAATGCCTGGTCGCTGGTCGTATAGGTAATCTGGCCGCCAGTTGGGAGCGGCACATAGTCGAAGCGAATCGCGGACGCACCTGCGCTGAGTGCGGCCAGCCCCGACATATCCGCGCCATGGATGGCCGCCGGATCGGTGAATGTGCCGGCCGCAAACTGCCGGGCCTCATGGGCCAAGTGCTCCTGAATGAGCGCAATTTGCCCCTGATTTGCGGGATCCCGGGCCACAACGGTCTCGACCCCGCCGGTTGCCGTGGTCGTAAAGGTATGCTGCGTTTGATCAAGATCAAATGGCATGACCGACTGCCCGCGGGCGCGCACCTCCGTTTGCCGCGTGGTGGACGCAGGTCCCCGCGTCCACGCCACCCACCCCGCCACACCAATCACCACGAGCAGCCCGAGGAGTCCAATGTTACGCATCGTCCGTTGGGTCATGACTCACCTCAATCAGGCGCTGAAGCGCCCACTTCATCTGGTCGTGTTCGGTCGGCGTCAAGCGCGCAAGGAGCCGCGCGAATTTGGCCCGGCGGGCCTGATCCACCTGCTGAGCAAGCCGCCGGCCCGTCTCTGTCAAGGACAGCTGGCGCACGCGGCTATCCGTGGGGGCGGGGGTGCGCAGCAGCCAACCCTGCGTTTCCATGTGGGTTACGAGCCGGCTTACCGTACTTTTTTCGAGCTGGAGCCGTTCCGCAAGCGCCGATTGCGTCAACGCTCCGGCGGCAAGTTCCGTTAACGCATGGGCTTCAGCGACACTGATGCCAACACCACATGGGGTTTGGAGCGGTCGATGGAGCCCAAAGGCCCGAATAAAGGTGGGCAGGAGCGTCGAGAGGTCGGGGAGATCATCGGCCATAGGCCCTCCAGAAAGAAAGTTGTATTTTGCAACAATATAGTTGTAAGATACAACTCTGTCAAGGACTATGGGGAGGGCACCTAATGGTAGGCCATCCCCTCGGCGCCCCTAGGCCATTCAGCGCATAGGCCGTACGCTCGGTTGGTTCTAGACTGGGGCTATGACTGATGACTAGGCGGTCATCCCACCGCCCACTCCTGGAGGATGCTATGCGCCGAATCCTTTCTGTTCCCGCTCTGTCGTGCCCATCGTGTGTCGCGTCGGTGTCGCAGGCCGTTCAGGCCGTTCCCGGCGTGGAGGCGGTCCAGGTAGATCTCGCCCAGGGCACCGTGACGCTGACGGCCCCCGAGGCTGTCACCACCGAGATCCTCGCCGCCGCCATTGCCGGCGCCGGCTACGAGGTCGCGGCGGCTGAGGCGGCACCGGCAGCTGCCGGCGAGGCCTGTGCCTGTTGCGCCGTGTAGGTCCGTACGCACCGTCCGCCTGGTGCTCGGGGCCGGGTGGCCCCGAGCTGGTCTCACGAAACGAGGTGTTCTATGGCTCCGTCCCAGTTAACCCTACCGATTACCGGCATGACCTGTGCCTCCTGTGCGAACCGGATTGAGCGCAGTCTCACCAAGGTCGAGGGCGTCGCGACGGCCACCGTCAACCTGGCCACTGAACAGGCCACCATTGCCTTTGATGCGCAGCAACTCCAGCCCGCGACGCTGATTGCCGCCGTAGAACGCGCTGGCTATGGCGTCCTCAGCGAGACCGCCGAGGTGGCGGTGACCGGCATGACCTGCGCCTCGTGTCAGGGACGGGTCGAGCGTGCCCTGCGGAAGGCCCCCGGCGTCCTATCGGCCAGCGTCAATTTGGCCACCGAACACGCTACCATCACCTATGCTCCCGGCACGACGGATCTGCCGACCCTCGCTGCCACGGTGGCGACTGCCGGCTATGGCCTGCTCCTGCCGACCAGCGCGGATGGGCAGGAGCGCGAAGATGTGGAGGCGGTCGCACGCCAGCGTGAGTTTCAGGATAAACGGCGGAAACTCCTCGTGGCCGTGGCCTTCGGCCTGCCGCTCTTTCTGCTCTCGATGGCGCGCGATCTCGGTTTGCTTGCCCCCTGGCTGATCGGCGAGGCGGCTGGCATGGCGGGGCACGCGGGCATGGTCACGGTTGCCCGCCTGGATCTGCTCAACTGGCTCTTTCTGCTCCTGGCTACGCCCGTTCAATTCTATGCCGGCCGCGATTTTTATCGCAACGCCTGGGCCGCGCTCCGGCATGGGACCGCCAACATGGACAGTCTGATTGCGCTGGGCTCGTCGGCGGCCTATGGCTACAGCCTGGCCGTCATGGCCTTTGATCTGGCGGGGCACGTCTACTTCGAGACGGCGGCCGTCATCATTGCCTTGATCCTCGTCGGTAAATTCCTCGAAGCCCGCGCGAAGGGCCAAACCAGTGCGGCGATCCGTGCTCTGATGGGCCTCCAGGCCACTACGGCGCGCGTCCTCCGCGGCGGGGTCGAGACGGACATTCCGCTGGCCGAGGTACGGGCTGGCGATATTGTGACCGTGCGCCCCGGCGAGAAGGTGCCGGTGGATGGTGTCCTTACCAGCGGCGCCTCGACCGTCGATGAGAGTATGTTGACCGGCGAAAGCATGCCCGTGCAGAAGCGCACTGGGGATGCGGTGATTGGCGCGACCCTCAACCGGACGGGCGCCTTCCAATTCCGCGCGACCCGCGTGGGCAAAGACACTGCCCTGGCGCAGATTGTTCGCCTGGTGCAGGCCGCGCAAGGCTCGAAAGCGCCCGTGCAACGGCTGGTCGATCGCGTCTCGGCCATCTTCGTCCCGGTGGTCATCGTCATTGCCTTGCTCACCTTTGGCGGCTGGTATCTGGCGACTGGGGACGCTACCCAGGCGCTGATCTTTGCCGTGGCGGTGCTGGTGATTGCCTGCCCCTGTGCGCTAGGCCTGGCCACGCCGACGGCGATTATGGTTGGCACCGGCACGGGTGCCGAGCACGGCATCCTGATCAAAAACGCCGAAGCGCTGGAGCGCGCCAGCCACCTGGGCGCGGTGGTGTTTGACAAGACGGGCACGATTACCGCTGGCGAGCCCGCCGTGACCGATGTCGTGACGACGATCGCGGACGACGATCTGCTGCGTCTGGCGGCCAGCGTCGAACGGCACTCGGAACACCCGCTGGGTGAGGCCATCGTCCGGGCGGCCACGGAGCGCCAGCTGGCCCTCGCACCGGCCCAGGGCTTTACCGCCCTGGCGGGCCATGGGGTGCAGGCCACCGTCGAGGACCAGACGATCCTGATCGGGTCCCCGCGCCTGATGACCGACCAGGGTCTCGACCTCGCGGGTGTGGCGGCCACGATTGATCGCCTGCAACGGGCGGCCAAAACGGCCGTGGTGGTGGCGCGAGAGGGCGTCGTGCTCGGCGTGCTGGGGATCGCCGATCCCGTCAAACCCACCTCGGCGGCGGCGATGGCCGCGCTGGAGAAGCAGGGCGTGCATGTGGTGATGCTCACCGGGGATAACCGGCGCACGGCCGAAGCGATTGCCGCCCAGGTCGGTCTGCCCGCCACGGCGGTGATCGCTGAGGTGCTGCCGGAGATGAAGGCGGCCGAGATTCTGCGGCTTCAGGCGCAGGGGCTGCGGGTCGCGATGGTCGGCGATGGGATCAACGATGCCCCGGCGCTCGCCCAGGCCGACGTGGGTGTGGCCATGGGCACCGGCACGGATGTCGCGATGGAGACCGCCGATATCACCCTGCTGCGGGGGGATCTGCGGGCGGTGGCGCAGGCGATCCAGCTGTCGCACGCCACGATGCGGACCATTCGCTGGAACCTGTTCTGGGCCTTTATCTACAACGTGATTGGCATCCCGCTTGCGGCGGGCCTGTTGTATCCGCTGCTGGGCTGGCAGCTCTCGCCGATGATTGCCGCCGGCGCCATGGCGTTCTCGTCGGTCTTCGTGGTGACGAATTCCCTGCGCCTGCGGCGAACAACGATCGGGGATCGGGCGGATGGAACAGCCGCACCGCACCCGACCGTTGCCACGGCATGACCAGAATCAGCAGCGCCGGCGGGCATCTC
>DASWWB010000255.1:0-1949 GCA_036406115.1 Herpetosiphonaceae bacterium | reverse complement strand
TGGTGCGGGCCAGGCACTACTGGCGGCTGGTCCACGGCGATCTGGCCGCCTAGCCTGCGGCCGGCCCGGCTGCGGGAAGGAGTGCGGCATGCTGATCAAGCGCAAAGCCTTCGCCTATGTGACCCACGGCGTCCGGCTGCTGGTGTTCACCCAGCCGGGGGCGCCGGAGGCCGGCGTCCAGGTGCCGGCGGGCACGGTCGAGGCGAGGGAGGCGCCGGAGGCGGCGGCGCTGCGCGAAGCTGCCGAGGAGACCGGCCTCGGCGAGCTGCGGCTCGCGGCCTTCCTCGGCCGCCGCGAGTTCTCGATGGCTCCTTTCGGCCGCGACGAGCTGCACGAGCGCTTTTTCTTCCATCTGGAATGCAGCGCGGCGCCGCCCGAGCAGTGGCTCCAGCGCGAGCCGGATCCTTCGGGCGGCGCCGACGCGCCGATCTGGTTTGCCTTCCGCTGGGCCGGGCTGCCTGCCGGCGTGCCGCCGCTGATCGCCGGCCACGACGCGCTGCTGCCGGAGCTGCTGGCGCTGCTCGGGCTTAGTGGCGGGCCAGCGTCGTAACGGCGCCGGTCCGGTTGAACATCCAGAACGCCAGCGGCAGGCCCAGGCCGAACGTCAGGCCGACCAGCGCCCAGGCGACCATCAGCCAGATCGCGCTCAGCCACCAGCCGGCGGCGAGGAAATAGACCCCGCGCAGCAGCAGCGAGTGCTGGGTCGGGCCGCCGTGGCTGACCGAATAGCCGCCGGGGTGCATCTCGATCCTGGTGTGCGGGCGGGTGGGGCGCAGCGTCATGATCTTGGGCAGCCGGTTGAGCAGCATCACGCCCAGCGGCATGCCGATCACGCTGACGATCAGGCCCCAGGCGACGGCGGTCGTCAGCATGCCGAGCCAGAGCCCGATGCAGAGGAACCAGACAACCCGCACCAGAAAATTCGGGGCGACGCCGATCAGCAGGCCAGGCCCGGCGGGCGCGGCGGCCGGCACGATGACCGGCGGGGCGGCGGGCGCCACATTGTTGTGGACATACACATTGACCTGGTAGGGCGCGGCCTGGCCGTAGGCCGGCTGGAGCGCCGCCATGCCGTAGGCAGGCTGGAGCGCGGGCTGGAACGGCGTCGGGATTGCGGCCTGGAACGGCGGGACGCTCGCAGGATTGGCGGGGCGGGGCGCCGGCACTCTGGGGGCTGCCGGGCGGCGCGGCGCTGCTGGGATTTCGGCTGGCGGCGCGGCGAGGCGGATGGTCTGCCTGGCGGGCGCGGCGGCGCCGGGAGTGGTTTGGGCGGCGGCGCGGACCGTGTCGAGCGATCCGCCGCAGCCGGTGCAGAAATACCATTCGGCGTGATTGACGTAGCCGCAGTCTGGGCACTGCATGGGGTTGCTCACTTTCTGTTCTCGGCGGGCGTCGCCCGGCGCCCGGCATCCCGGGCTGGCCGATTGGACGCCGGGCCGCCGCCGATGGTTGCACGGATGGCGGGCGGTTCGGGGCCGGCTGCGGGGCGAATCGAGAAAGCAGCTGCTGGTCGCGCTTGCGGTGCCGGTTGGAGGGTTTCGCACGGGATGGCGGGAATTTAATCAAACAAGACGGCGATGGAAACTCCATCGCCGTCTTTAGTGGCTCCCCGACTAGGACTCGAACCTAGGACCCATTGATTAACAGTCAATTGCTCTACCAACTGAGCTATCGGGGAATATTTTGTTGCTGACAGGGGCGAAGTATACCCGATGTTCCAATTGTTGTCAAATCGGGGGCGGGCGCTCAGGCGGGCGGGGCGGCGCTCCAGCGCAGGGCGGCGGCGACAGCCTGCTGGGGCGAGAGTCCGCCGCCGCTGGCGCTGGCCCGCTCCCAGGCGGCGGGATCGAGGCGCTCGCGCAGCTCGGCGAGCAGGGCGCGGTGGCCATGCTCGTCGATCGGCGTGCGGGGGGCGCCGAGCGCCGCGCGGATGGTCTCGGCGGCGGCGC
>DASWWB010000254.1:0-2004 GCA_036406115.1 Herpetosiphonaceae bacterium | reverse complement strand
TATGAATCATGGCCGCGCTCCCGCTGATAGGCGCATTTGTAGCCAACGCCGTAGACGGTGTGGATGTAGAGCGGCTGGGCGGGATCGGCCTCGATTTTCTTGCGCAGATTGACAATATGCACGTCGACGGTCCGCTCCAAGCCCTCGTACTCGAAGCCGAAGACCCGCTCCAGCAGATCGAGCCTAGTGAAGGCCCGGCCCGGCTCGCGCGCCAGCGTCTCCAGCAGCTTGAACTCCTTGGGCGTCAGGCGGACCGGGGCGCCGGCCAGGCGCACCTCGTGCTCCAGGCAATCGATCTCCAGCTCGCCCAGGCGCAGCTGGCCCGGCGCGGCTTGCTGGCCGCCGCGCCGCAGCACCGCGCGGACCCGGGCGACCAGCTCGCGCGGGCTGAACGGCTTGGTCAGGTAGTCGTCGGCGCCCAGATCGAGGCCGAGCAGCGTGTCGTCCTCGGTGGAGCGGGCGGTCAGCATGATGATCGGCAGCTGGCTTTCGGCGCGCAGGATGCGGCAGACATCCAGGCCGTCCAGCACCGGCAGCATCACATCCAGCACGACGAGATCGGGCTGCTTCTGGCGGGCCTGCTCCAGCGCCGCGCGGCCGTCGTGGGCGGCCAGGACCCGGTAGCCGTCGCGCTCCAGGTACATTTTGATCAGATTGACTGTCTTGTGATCGTCGTCGACGACCAGGATTTTGCGGCTCATGCGATTCCCCTCGGTTCGGCGCGCGGGCCGAGCAGCAGATAGGTCGTCATCGCCCCCTTGCCTTTGATCTGGAGCGTGCCGCGCCTGGCGAAGCGGTAGGAGCCGCGCAGCAGCCGGTAGGTGGCCTCGGTGACCTGGATGCCGCCCTCGACGCCCTGCGATTCCATCCTGCTGGCGGTGTTGACAGCGTCGCCCCACAGATCATAGATGAATTTCCTGGTGCCGATGACGCCGGCAATGACTTCGCCGGTGTTGACGCCGATCCGCATGCGCAGCGGCTGGCCGTGGGGATCGGTCATCTCGCCGACGGCCCGCTGCATGGCGAGTGCCAGCTCGGCGACGGCGCTGGCGTGGTCGGGGCGCTTGGTCGGCGCGCCGCCGACGACCATGTAGGCGTCGCCGATCGTCTTGATCTTCTCAAGGCCGTGGGCCTCGGCCAGCTGGTCGAAGGTCGAGAAGATATGGTTGAGCCAGGCCAGCATCGCCTCGGGCGCCAGCCGGGCGGCGCGCTGGGTGAAATTGACAATATCGGCGAACAGCACCGTCACCTCGGGATAATCGTCGGCGATCAGCCCCGGCTGGTCCTTGAGCCGATCGACCACGTTGCGGGGCAGAATGTTGAGCAGCAGCCCCTCGGACTTCTGGCGCTCGCCCTCAAGCTCGTCCATCGCCTGCTGGAGCCGATCGGCCATGGCGTTGAAATGGGCCTGGAGCTGGGCCAGCTCATCCTCGCCGCTGACCGCGACCCGGGCGGCGTAGTCGCCGGAGCCCAGCGCGCCGGCGGCGGCGACCAGGCTTTCGAGCCTCCCGGTGACGCGCCGGGCGACCGCCCAGGAAAACAGCGCGAAGGGCGGCATGATCGCCAGCAGCAGCGCCGAGCCGCTGAGCAGCATGCTTGTCATCTTTTGATCGAAAGTGTTGAGCAGGCGCAGGGCCAGCGGCGGCGGCGCCAGGTCGGCGGCGACCTCGTCGCTGCGAATCACGACCCGCGCTGGCTCGCCGCTCTCAGGGGGCGGCGCCGGCGCGGCGATGGAGCCGACGTGGAAGACAAACTCATAGGAGCCGCTGGCATTGCGGATGCTGGAAACGGCGACCCAGGCCAGCGTGGCGGCGACGACCACCAGCAGCAGGGCGTGGGCCAGCGCCCAGCGCAGCCGGCGGCGGCGGAAACGGTCCCAGGAGCGGGCGAGGTACATCCAGAGCCGGAGCAACAGGGTGGCGAGGGCGGCCTGGGCGACGAACGACAGGAGCGGCAGGGCGGCGTCGGCCAGCGCTCCGGCGGGCGCGAGCGGCCATGGCACGG
>DASWWB010000253.1:0-6297 GCA_036406115.1 Herpetosiphonaceae bacterium | reverse complement strand
CCCCAGCAGCACTGCGGCGTTGTGTTCGAAATAGGTGTAGATGGTTCCTTCGGCGATCCCGGCGTGGCGGGCGATGTCGCGGATTGTGGCGGCGTGGAAACCCTTCTGGGCGAACACCGCCGCCGCCGCATCGAGAATCTGGCGCCTGCGGGCGGCGATCCTGGCTTGCTGGATCGGATCGGTCATGGCCTGGCCTCCGGTGCGCGGGCGCCGCGCCTGCATAGATCATTATTGAATAATCGCTCAAAATATTGAATGAACATTCAATCACTGGACATAGTGTGACTCAGGCGGTGCGTTTTGTCAAGGGTGCGTAGCGGAGCGAAGGCGCTTGCGGGGGATCGATCGTATGTTATACTCTTGTTGCGGAACTCGCTCAAGATTGTCGAAAATCCATTCTTGACAAACTTAAGTAAGTCTGTTATATTTCTCGGCAAGTAAATACGAACTCATCCAGAGGAGCGGAGGGATCGGCCCTGTGAAGCTCCGGCAACCACCAGACAGAGATTGTCTGGGTAGGTGCCAAGTCCGACAGATTATTTCTGGAAGATGAGTGGCCCACGCAGAGCTTCAAATTGCGCTTGCCTCTCATCACGCGATGAGAGGTTTTTTGATGTCCCGGGCAGTGTCGCCCGCGCGTGGACGCAGCATCGGAGCCTCGGGTCGGCGGTCGATGAACCTTAGCAGACATAAGGAGACAGTCACATGACGGACGCACCCAAGTTCAGCGGCGTAGAGACCGTAGCCCTCCACGGCGGCCAGAGCCCCGACCCGACCACCAACGCCCGCGCCGTGCCGATCTACCAGACGACCTCGTACACCTTCCGCGACACGGACCACGCGGCGGCGCTGTTCTCGCTGGCTGAGCCTGGCAACATCTACACCCGGATCATGAACCCGACCACCGATGTCTTCGAGCAGCGGATCAACCTGCTGGAGGGCGGCGTGGGCGCCCTGGCGCTGTCGTCGGGCCAGGCGGCCGAGACCTTCGCCATCCTGAACGTGGCCGAGGCCGGCGACAACATCGTCGCCGCGACCAGCCTGTACGGCGGCACCTACAATCTGCTGCACCACACGCTGCCGCGCTGGGGCGTCACCACCCACTTCGTCGACCCGAGCGACCCCGAGAATTTCCGGGCGGCGATCAACGACCGGACGCGGGCGATCTTCATCGAGAGCATCGGCAACCCCAAGCTTGACGTGCCGGATTTCCAGGCGATCGCCAACATCGCCCATGAGAACGGCCTGCCGCTGATCGTGGACAACACCACCGCCACGCCGGTGCTGCTGCGGCCCTTCGACCACGGCGCCGACATCGTGGTCCACTCGGCCACCAAATTCATCGGCGGCCATGGCACGACGATCGGCGGCGTGCTGGTGGACGCGGGCAAATTCGACTGGGCGGCCAGCGGGCGCTTCCGCAACTTCACCGAGCCGGACGCCTCGTACCACGGCTTGCGCTTCGCCGACCTGGGCGCGGCGGCCTACATCCTCAAGGCCCGGGTGCAGTTGCTGCGCGACCTCGGCTCGGCCCTGAGCCCGTTCAACTCGTTCCTGCTGCTCCAGGGCCTTGAGACCCTGCCGCTGCGGATCGAGCGCCACGTCCAGAACGCGGGGGCGGTGGCCAAATTCCTGTCCGAGCACAAGAACGTCGAGTGGGTGAACTACCCGGGGCTGCCGTCGCACCCGTCGCACGCCCTGGCCAAGCGCTACCTGCCCAAGGGGCCGGGCTCGCTGGTCGGCTTCGGCATCAAGGGCGGCGCCGCCGCCGGGCGCAAGTTCATCGACAACCTGCGGCTGTTCTCGCACCTGGCCAACATCGGCGACGCCAAGTCGCTGGCCATCCATCCCGCCTCGACGACCCACCAGCAGCTCACCGACGAGGAGCGGCTGCTGACCGGCGTGACCGCCGACTACGTGCGGCTGTCGGTGGGCATCGAGAGCATCGACGATATTCTGGCGGACCTGGACCAGGCGCTCGGCTAAGCCGGCGCAGCGCGGGGCGGGCGTGCCAGCCCGCCCCGGAGCCACGCCGCCGTGGCCTGTTGTGAGGAGCGAACCCCAATGACTGACACTGTTTCCGCCCTGTCCACGTTGCGGGCCGCCCACGGGCAGCTGGTCGCGGCCCTGCTCGCAGGCTCGTCCGGCGCCTCCATGCAGCTGGCGCTGCTGGTCACCAGGCTGGCCTGTTTCAACCGGCTGGCCGCCGACCAGATCGCGGCGCTGCACGCCCGGGGCACGACCATGCGCGGCCAGCCGGCCCGCTCCCAGCTGCCGCCGACCGACCTGGCCCGGCTGCTGACGGAGCTGGCCGCCAGCTGCGCCGACCTTGGCGCGGTGGTGCGGAACCTGCCGCCCGGCGCCGCCTGGGACGAGGTCGAGGCGACGCTGCGCTCAGTCATCGGCCACTACCGCACGACGATTCTCTTGCTGCACGGGGGCGCGCGGGCATGAGCGGACGGACTATGGGCGACGTTCCGACTATCGACCGACCGCGCTGGGGCCGCTCGGTCGGCCTGGCGGAGCGTCGCGCCCACACCTTCGCCCAGCCCCTGCCGCTCGCCAGCGGCGCCACGCTGCCGGCGCCCTGGACCATCGCCTACGAAATCTACGGCACGCTCAACGAAGATCGCTCCAACGCGATCTTGCTCTGCCATGCGCTTTCGGGCGACGCCCATGCTGCCGGGCGTCACTCGGCGCAGGACCCCAAGCCCGGCTGGGCCGAGGCCTTCATCGGCCCCGGCCGGGCCTTCGATACTGATCGCTACGCCGTGATTTGCTCGAATATCATCGGCGGCTGCGGCGGCTCGACCGGCCCCGCCTCGATCAATCCCGCTACCGGCCGGCCGTTCGGCAGCCAGTTCCCGGTCCTGACGATCGGCGACTTGGTGACCGCCCAGTCCCGGCTGCTGGATGTCCTGGGCATTGAGCGGCTGCTGGCGGTGGCCGGCGGCTCGCTCGGCGGCATGCAGGCCCTCGACTGGGTCGCGCGCTTCCCCGAGCGGGTGCGCGGCGTCGTCGCCATGGCCACCACCGCCCGCTCGTCGGCCCAGACCCTGGCGCTCAACGCCGCCGGCCGGCTGGCGATCACCGGCGACCCGGACTGGCGCGATGGCGATTACTACGACGGCAAACCGCCCGCCGCCGGCCTGGCCACCGCCCGCCGGATCGGCCACATCAGCTATCTGAGCCCGGCGGCGCTGGAGGCCAAGTTCGACCGCGATTGGATCGAGCAGTCGGGGCCGCGCTGGAGCCACGCGCCGGAGTTCGCCATCGAGAGCTACCTCGATTACCAGGGCCGCTCGTTCGTCAATCGCTTCGACGCCAATTCCTACCTTGTCATCACCAGGGCCATGGATTATTTCGATCTCAACGACCGGGCCGGCGGGCTCGTGGCGGCGTTCCGCGCCACCAGGGCCCGGTTCTGGGTCGCGTCATGGAGCACTGACTGGCTGTATCCGCCCAGCGAATCCGAGCGGATCGTCCAGGCCGCGCGCGAGGCCGGCCGCGACTGCGCCTATCTGCCCTTCGCCAGCGACCGCGGCCACGACGCCTTTTTGCTGGAGGACGAGCAGATCACCCCGGCGCTCCAGGCCTGGCTCTGGGAGCTGGCCCGCGAGCACGGCGTCTTGGAGCGGCGCGTGCCGGCCCCCGACCCGGCGCTGCTGCGCGTCTAGGGCCGGAGCCAGAGCCGCCCTTCGTCGTCCGTGCGGGCTATCATATTCGCTGGCTAGCGCGTCACCAAGGTGCGCTGGATCGCATCAAACTCAAAGAGTCGGCCAGATGCCCCTTTGATGATGAGTGTATGTTCCTCTGCGCCAATGACTCGCAGCGGCCCGGCTTGGTTGGGGACCTCGTACATTGTGAGCGGGCGCGCGATCCGCGCTGAGGGTGGTTCCTCCAGCACAACGATGCCTTGGGATGGATTCTCCTGAAGCTCGCCCACGTAGACAAATGCTTCCAGGCCGCTCGGAGTAACATATCGCCACGTCGTATGGAGGTTGATTCCCCTCATCGGCTGTCCAGGGCCGCGAGGAATGATGAGCCCAGCGCCGCTGGGTATTGAGTCAGGGTAGTAAGGCGTGGATGTTGCCCCTGGTGCCGAAGTTGGCGGCGCCGGAATTTTGTCGGGAATTGGCGTCTTTTGCTCCATGTCCCGAGTCGGAACGCTCGCCGTAAGGAGGGCGATTTTCGTAGCGTCAGGCGCGGCCATGCGAACCGAGGGATCTTCGCTTTGCCCTTTGGTCTGCGACGTAAACGAAAAACTACCAATGCTGGCAATCGCAATGGCCGCCAAGCTCGCCCAGCGCAGCAGATGCCGTCTCATTCCATTCCTCCGATTAAAAGATTCCACACCTGCGGCATAGCGACGAATCGCAGCCGGCGCCAGGGCGAGCTACGGCTGCCGCGCGATCTCGCCGTTGCGTTTCACAAAGCCCCAGCGCGCCTGCCGGTTGCCGGCGGCGGTTTTGAGCGTGATCGTGATATCGAGCGTGCCGGCTTCCGGCCAGATCGCCTGCTGCTCTTGGGAGAATCCCTGGCCGCCGGCGTCGCAGCTGCCGCCGGCGAGCGACTCCCCGCCGATCAGCTCCTTGCCGTCCGCGTCCTTGAACAGGATCCTGACCTTGAGATCCTCGTAGGCCATCTGGTCGAGGCAGGTCGCCTCAAGCGTGATCGTCTCGGGCTGGGAGCGCATCTTCCAGGCGAAGCCCACGGCCTCGCCCAGCCGCTCGGTGTGCGGAGGCGCCGGGGCGGGCGGCGCCTCGGTGGGCGGATAGTCGCCGGCGCAGCCGCCGAGCAGCGCGATCACTAACAGGAATGTGCGGCGCATGATCTCCCCTTTCTGATCAAACAAACCAATCCTCCGCCCTGAACGATAGCACAAGATCGTTCCAATTGACACAATCGGCGCTTGTTGCTACCATAGGCTTGCACCGTTCTTCACAAATTGCGAATTGAGCCCGGACGTCTACTCAACGAGGAGTTAGCCGACAATGACAACGCAGTGGGTGTATCTGTTTCGCGATGGCCACGGTTCGATGAAGGATCTGCTGGGCGGCAAGGGGGCGGGGGTCGCCGAGATGACCCGCGCCGGCTTCCCGGTTCCCCCCGGGTTTACGATCACCACCGCCGCCTGCAACGCCTACCTGGCCAACGGCGCGGCCTTCCCCGCCGGCCTCTGGGAGCAGACGCTGGCCGCGCTGCGCGATGTCGAGGAGCAGACTGGCAAGCGCTTCGGCGATCCCGCCGATCCGCTGCTGGTCTCGGTGCGCTCCGGCGCCGCGCTCTCGATGCCGGGCATGATGGACACCGTCCTCAACCTCGGCCTCAACCCCGTGACCCTCGAAGGGCTGGCGGCGCTGACCGGCAACCGCCGCTTCGCCCAGGACGCCTACCGACGCTTCGTCCAGCTGTTCGGCAAGATTGTCCTCGGCGTCGGCGGCGAGCATTTCGAGGCGGTGATGGACGAAGCCAAGGGCCACGGCCCCCAGGCGCGGCTCGACACCGATCTCAGCGCCGACGAGCTGGCGGCGATCGCCGAGCGCTTCAAGGCGATCATCAAAGCGCAGGCCGGCCTGGATTTCCCCGACGACCCCCACGAGCAGCTGCGCATGGCGATCGGCGCCGTCTTCCAGTCCTGGAACGGCCGCCGCGCCCGCGACTACCGCCGCGTCAACCGGATCAGCGATGAGCTGGGCACCGCCGTCAATGTGCAGGCGATGGTCTTCGGCAACATGGGCGACGACTCGGCGACCGGCGTGGCCTTCACCCGCTCCCCGGCGACCGGCGAGCATGCGATTTTCGGCGAGTATCTGGTCAACGCCCAGGGCGAGGACGTGGTGGCCGGCATCCGCACGCCCAAGCCGATCAGCGCGATGGCCGAGGAGCTGCCCGAGGTCTACGAGCAGTTCCGCGAGATCGCGACCAGGCTGGAGGCCCACTACCGCGACGTGCAAGATCTGGAGTTCACGATCGAGCGCGGCCGGCTCTGGATGCTGCAAACCCGCACCGGCAAGCGCACCGCCGCCGCCGCGCTGCGCATCGCCCTGGATCTGGTGGCCGAGGGCGTGATCGACCAGGACACGGCGGTGCGGCGGATCGATCCCGCCCAGCTCGACCAGCTGCTGCACCCGGTGATCGACCCCGCCGCCAAGCGCCAGCACCACCCGCTGGCCTGGGGCCTGGCCGCCTCGCCAGGCGCCGCCGCCGGCCAGATCGTGCTCGATCCCGACGAGGCCGAGCGGCTGGCCAAGGACGGCCCGGTCATCCTGGTGCGGGTCGAGACCGCGCCCGAGG
>DASWWB010000252.1:0-3893 GCA_036406115.1 Herpetosiphonaceae bacterium | reverse complement strand
GCGGGGGCGGATCGCTGGCGGCGGCACCTGCAACTGCCCAAGGGGCACCCGCCCCGGGCTCGGCGGGGGGCGGGGCGCCGGGCCATCCGCCGGTCAGCCAGCCGTGGAGGGCGGCCAGCTCGTCGGCCTGGCCGGCCAGCTCCAGGGCCAGCTCCTCCAGCCGGGCCAGCTCCTCCGGCTGCGGCCAGGCGCCGGCCGGGGCGAGCCAGGCGTCGTGCTGGCGCTGCCAATCCGCGAAATCGGCGCGCAGGGCGGCGCCAAGCTCGGTCAGGGTCGCGTCATCCATCCTGCGCTGCGGCCTCCTCGGCTAAGAGCTGGAGATAGAGATTGACCTGGCCCATCGTGAGCGCCTGGACCTGCTGGGGCGTCCAGCCGAAGGCCCGGGCGAGGCGGAAGCTGGCCATGACCAGCGGCGCCCCGGCCAGCTCGCTCACGGGCTTTTTTTTTCCGTCAGGCCGCTGATCTCGCGGATGTGGCCGATCAGGAAATTGACCAGCCCCAGGTGCATGCGCTTGACCTGCTCCAGGCTCATGGCCGGCTCCGCCAGCGCCTCCTTGATCAGCAGCAGCGGGATGAGGCCGGCGTCGCCGCGGGCGGCGCGCATGATCAGCTGGAACGCGCCGATCGTGACCGGGCGGATGCGGACCGTCAGGGCGCGGGCGGCGCCGGGCTGGCCCGGGGCCAGGACCTCCGGCGGCACGGCGATGTCGTAGGTCGCCTCGGCGCCGGCCAGCAGATCCTCGGCGGTGAGCTGGATCCCGTCCGTCATGCGCTGGTCTCGGCGCTGCTGATGCGCAGGGCTTTGAAGGAGACGCTTTCCATGACGAAATCATCCTCGGGCAGGCGAAAGCTCCAGGTGTCGAACTTGACGCCGAAAATCGTGATCGTGGTGGAATTGGCGGGCGCCGCCGGGTTCTTGAGCGTGATCACCATGTTGAAGGACGGCTGGGCGATCGCGCCGGTGGGCGGCGGGCTTTTGGAGCCGTCGCCGAGCAGCAAACGGATGAGGGCGCCGTTGATGTGGGCGCGGTCGGCGGTGCCGGAGACGCTGATATTGCCGGGGCGCAGCTCGGTGGCGAAGCGCCGGCCGATCTCGTGGTAGGGGCGGATATCGTTGCTGATCTGCACCTGGACGTTTTGCAGCCGCCCGACGACGCTCGACAGATCGTACTCGCCGATCAGGGCGTCGGCGAGCTGCCCCTCGACGGTCGAGCTATCGTCGACCGCCAGCACCAGCACGGCGTCGGAGCCGCGAAAGACATTGGTATTCGGCATATGCTCTCCTTAGCCCAGGTACATTGTCACGCGGATGAAATCGATGCTGAAGGTCGGCTGCATGGTGATGGTCACCCGCACCTCGCCGGCGATCTCTTGCTGGCGGGTGGCGGAGACGGCCAGCTCGTAGCCGATCAGCGCCTCGTCCTCGACCATGCGGGTCAGGAAGCCGTCGATCGTGGCTTTCATGGCGCCGCGCACGCGCTCGTTGTTGAGCTTGCCGATGTAGGGGTTGCAGGCCGAGCGCACGCCGTAGAGCGCGTAGTCGACGATCCGGCGGGTGGTGATCTGGTGCCAGGCGGTGTTGGTGGCGGTGGTGATGCCCTTGACGATCCGGAAGCCCTCGCGCTTTTCGACCGCCAGCACCCGTTTCTGCACCAGCTGGCCGAGCTGGGCCGAGCTGAAGACGGCGCTGAGCCCTTCGATCGAGAGCGTTTTGTTGGTCGGGCTGATGTGGACCGGCAGCGACGCCAGCAGGCCGGCGACCGCCGCCGCGGTGTAGGCGCCGGGCAGATTGACCTGGGCCGTGGTCTGGGTTTCGCGGTTGGTCTCGGAGACTTTGATGCCGGGGGCGACGAAGATCAGGCGGTCGCTGGCGAAATCGTGGCCGGTCAGCTTGGCGAGCTCGTCGCCGGGGCCGCTGCCGATGAGGCCGATCCGCTCGCGGCGGATGCCCTCGGTGGTTTTGAGGTGGTCGCCCAGGGCGGCGGCCATGCCTTCGTTGTCGCTGCCCTGGCCCGCCAGCAGCACGATGTTGACGATCTCGTTCTCAAGCAGCGCGAGGGCGGTTTTGTAGTCGGCGACGTTGGGTCCGGCGCTGCGCACCGCCAGCACGGTCTTGCCGCCGTTGTTGAAGACCAGCTCCAGCGCCCGGGTGAGCGTGTTGGCGCTGCGGCCGCTCTGCCAGGCGTCGCTGGCGCCGAAGATCTCGCGGGCCTCGCTGAAGCTACCAAGCACCTGCACTTCGTTGACCGCGCCGCTCGCGGCGGTTCCGACGATCCCGATGATTCCCGAGGCGACGCTGCCAGCGGTGATCAGACCTTCGTCACGAACGTAGATGTACGTGCCTGGTAAGATCTCTTCCATGGACACCCCCTATACAATCGGCAAGCGCCAGCGAAACGCATGGCGGCGCCACACGCGGACCGAAGGAGCCTCTGTTGTTGATTGTCGGATGGAGACCGGGAATTTTCGACCGAGCGGAACTATAGCATAGCGCTTCGCGGAGCGTCAACGAGCGAAATCGGCCATTCGTAACACGTTTTGGGACGGATAATCCGCCGGCAAACGATCACGGCGGCGCCGCCCCCATCACCGGGAGGACCACATGCATTGTCCCCAATGCGGCGCGGCGGCCGACACCCCGCCGGCCGGCTGCCCGCGCTGCTGCAGTTTCCTGGATCCGGCGGCGATCGACCTGTCGTCCGCCGCCGTGCCGCTCAACGACGCCCAGCGCCGCTGGCTGCGCGCCAACGCCGCCCTGCCGACCTGTTTCTTGCTGTTCGCGCTGGCGGCGCTCGGCGCGATGGGCGCCTGCATCCTGGGCCGTTTCGCCGGCACGCCGTTTTTCGCCGTCGCCGCCGCCGTCGCCGGGCTGATCGTCGCCGGCGTCGTCCTCGCGACCGGCCTGCATGTGCTCAACAACTATCTCGACCTGCGCCGGGGCGTGGCGGAGGCGGCGGTCGCCAGGCTGGTCGGGCGCCGGACCTCGGGCAGCAGCCCGCGCACGCTCTACGGCGAGTTCGAGGGCGTCGGCGCGCTCATCATCCCGCTGGCCAATGTCTACGAGCAGCTCGCCGAAGGGCGCGCCTATCGAATCTTTTACAGCAGGCGCACCAGGCGGCTCTGGACCGTCGTGCCGGCGTAGCGGGCGGCAGGGCGGTATGGGAGTTGCTCTGACAGGCCTATGCACTGCGGACTGGCGCGCCGGAAAGCCGCGCCCCCACCAAGGAGATCGTCATGGCCGACCGAATTTTAGTTGTCAGCGACACCCAGGAGCTGCTGCACTTGTTTCAGGAGATTTTGACCGAGGCCGGCTATGAAGTCGCGCTTCACGCCTACGCCGTCCAGGATCTGGAGCCCGTGCGCGCCGTGGCGCCGGACCTCACGGTGATCGACTGCGCGTTTGGCGAGGAGCAGCGCGGCTGGCAGCTGGTCCAGACCCTCAAGCTTTGCGAAGATACCGCCGCGACGCCGATCCTGATCTGCGCCGCCGCGCCCGAGCCGGGGGGCGAACTGGGCCAGCGGCTGCTGGATCGGGGCGTCAGCGTGCTGCTCAAGCCCTTCGAGCGGGGCGAACTGGTCCGCCAGGTCGCGGATATTTTGGGCGCGGCGCGCCTCGCCGGGTGATACAATGGGCGCCGATCCTGCGAGGGGAGGCGTCCGCCGATGAGGTTGCACGCAATCATGGCCCGCCAGCTGGCCCGGCCGCACGGGCTGATCGGCCGGCTGCTGACCAGCCGCATCCTGGCGCGCGGCAATCGCTCGCTGAACGCCTGGACCGCCGCCCAGCTGCCGATCCGGCCCGGCGATCTGGTGCTGGACCTTGGCTGCGGCCCCGGCGCCGGCGCCCGCCGCGTCGCGCTGGAGACGCCGGCCGGCGCGGTCGTGGGCGCCGA
>DASWWB010000251.1:0-14519 GCA_036406115.1 Herpetosiphonaceae bacterium | reverse complement strand
CAGCCCGGCGCCGGATCGCCAGCCGACGGCGGCCGGCGCTTCGAGGCCGCCCGTGGGCAAAACGATTGTGATCGGCATGACCCAATACCCGGACACGCTGTTCGGCATCGAGTCGCAGTCGAGCGCAACGCCCCAGGTGCTGGCCGCCGTTCAGCCGCCATGCATCACCTATCTGAGCTACGAGTACCAGCCAGTCTGCTTCGCCAGCGTGCCGTCGTTTGAAAATGGCGGCGTCGTCGCGCGCAACGTGACCGTCGACAGCTCCTACCGGGGCAATGCGGTGATCAACGGCGAGCTGGTCACCGACACCGCGAGCCTCACCCAGCCCGTCGAGCTTGAGCAGCTCGTCGTGACCTGGACGCTGATCGACGGCCTGGCGTGGGAGGACGGCGTGCCAGTCACCGCCCGCGATTTCACCTTCGCCGCCGCACTCTACGCCCATCCCGATGTCCAGAACGCCTCGCGCTACCTGCTGGAACGCACCGAAACATACGAGGCGCCCGACGCCAAAACCCTGGTCTGGACCGGCCTGCCGGGCTACCGCGACGACAGCGCCTTTTTGAATTTCCAGGGGCCGGAGCCGGAGCATGTCTTGTCGGAGATGGAGCCGGGCAAGATCGGCGTCAGAGGCTACGCCAACAAGCCGCTGGCCTATGGCCCCTACAAGGTCGTCGACAACGTGCCCCAGGAGAGCACGACCCTGGTTGCCAACGAGCGTTACTGGCGCGCCGGCGAGGGCTTGCCCAAGGTTGAGAACATCGTCTTCAAGTACCTCACCAGCGAGCGGCAGGCCATCCAGTTGCTCCGGGATGGCGAAATCGACGTTCTTGGCTCGGTCGACATGACCGCAGACAGCATTCCCGAACTGGAGATACTGGAGGAGGACGGCGTCGCCAGGGTCCAGTACGTGCCGTCCCCGGCGTGGGAGCACCTGGATTTCATGGTCGATCCCGGCGAGGGCGGCGTCACCAGGTTCGGCGATGCCCGGGTCCGCCGGGCCGTGGCCTACGCCATCGACCGCCAGCAGATCATCGGCACGGTCTTGCGAGGCAAAACCGTGGTCCTGAACTCATTCGTGCCGCGCGGCCACTGGGCCTATCCGCCAAGCGGCGCGGGCCTGGAGACCTATGAGTTCGATCCCGACAAGGCGAAGGCGCTGCTGGCCGAAGCCGGCTGGTCGCCCGGCGCCGACGGCATCCTGGCCAAGGACGGCGACCGGTTCATGGTGTCGCTTGACACGGCTTCGCGCGACCAAGCCCGCCAGGCGGCGGCCCTGCTCATCCAAGCGGACCTGAAGGCCGTCGGCATCGACGTCACCCTGAATTCCTTGCCTGGCGCCGAGATGCTGTTCAAGCGCGAGTGGGATGGCGCCCTTGCCGGGCGCCACTTCGACTTGGCGCTCTATCCCTGGCTGAGCGACGGCGAGCCCCCCACCGCCTTGTACCGCTGCGACCAGATTCCGTCGCCCGAGGACAGCTATGCCGGCCAGAATCACACGGGCTGGTGCGATGCCGACTATGACGCCCTCGCCCTAGCGGCTGAAGCCGAGCCGGATCGCGCCAAGCGCCTCCTGCTCCTGATCGAGGCCCAAAAGATTTGGAACGCCGAGCTGCCCTCCCTGCCCCTCTACCAGCGCCTCATCATCGGCGCCCACAGGGTGGAGGTGACCGGCCTCCGGCTGGATCCGACCAGCGCCGCCGACTCCTGGAACATCGAGACCTGGGATGTCAGTAGGTAGCCGGGGCGCCTAAAGCGAGCGCGGGGCCGGCGGGAACCCTCTGGGTGCGCCGGCCCCGCGTTTTGCGTTTCGCGCCCCGCTGGGTTAATCGAGACGGACTTTGGCGCCGAAGTTCCTGGCCTCTTTGGAGACGAAATAGGTGGCGCAGGCGGCGTCGATCAGGTCGGGATTGAAGGTGACCTGCTCCATGTT
Organism: Herpetosiphonaceae bacterium; assembly: GCA_036406115.1. Classification (GTDB taxonomy): domain Bacteria; phylum Chloroflexota; class Chloroflexia; order Chloroflexales; family Herpetosiphonaceae; genus DASWWB01. Next base: position 12,589 of record DASWWB010000251.1, on the reverse strand, counting down.
GTATTTGGCGATGCTGATCATCTGATCCAGGATGTCGCGCGGCTGGCACATGCGGAAGGGCCGCTCCTCGGGCTTGTACCATTTGTCGATCAGATAATCGATGCCTTTGGGATCCAGCTCGACTTTGCGCCCTTTGCAGACCAGGCTCCAGATCTGGCGGAACTGGGCCTCGTCGGGATCGCGGACCTCGATCTTGAACTTGATGCGGCGCAGGAAGGCCTCGTCGGCGACCTGGCTGGGGTCGAGGTTGGTCGAAAAGATCAGCAGCTGGTCGAACGGCACTTCCATCTTCTCGCCGGTGACCATCGTCAGGTAATCGTAGCGCTTTTCGAGCGGCACGATCCAGCGGTTGAGCAGGTCCATCGGGCGGCACTGCTGGCGGCCGAAGTCATCGATCAGGAAGATCCCGCCGTTGGCCTTCATCTGGAAGGGCGCCTCGTAGAACTTGCCGGTCGGGTTGTAGGTCAGGTCGAGCGCCTCCAGCGTCAGCTCGCCGCCGACCACCACCACCGGCCGCTTGATGCGGACCCAGCGCTGGTCGAAATCGGCGATCTCGCCGTAGGGCACCTCCTCGGGCGCCGGGTCGTGGACGATGCTGTCGAAAATCTTGATGATCTGGCCGTTGGCCTCGATGACATAGGGGATGTAGATATTGTCGCCCATCAGGCGGGTGATGCGCTCGGCGATGCTGGTTTTGCCGTTGCCGGGATAGCCAAAGAGGAAGATCGACGCCGCCGAGTTGACCGCCGGGCCGACCTCGTTGAGCACCGAGTCGGTGATGATCAGATCGCCGAAGGCCTTGCGGATATTGCGCCTGGTCACGATCATATTTTTGATCGTCTGGGTCCGCATCGCCTCGACGTACTGCTTGAACGGCACCGGGGCGGCGCCGCTGTAGACCGACTTTTTGATCGCGTCGTCGGCGGCCTGGCTGCCGCGCGGGGTGAGGACGTACTCGTAGTTGATGTCGCCGTAGCCGCGCTGGCCGCCGATGTCGACGAGATCGGTGCGCCGCATGTCGCTGAGGATGGGATCCAGCACCGCGTAGGAGAGCTTGATATCCTCGACCAGCTCCATGCCGGTGGCGCGGCCGCGATTGTAGATCGTCCGCAGGATCAGCTCCATGATCTGGGAGCGGTTGAGCCCGGTCTCCTCCTGGGTCATCGGGATCGGCGGCTTGTAGACATTGTCGGCGGGCGCCGAGCCGTCGTCGTCGGGCACGACGCCGCCCAGGACGCGGGCGCCGTTGAGCCTGCCGCTAGCCTGGGCGTCGGCGACCAGCGCGTCGAGCTGCTGTTTGTGCATGCTCAGGTGCCGCAGCGCGTCGTGATCCTCTTTCTCCCGCGCCTCTTTGATGCAGTCGTACAGGGCGCGCGCCACAACATACTTGATGCCTTCGGAATACATGTGGTGGAGGTACTGGCCCGGTCGGACGAAGCAATCCGGCGTGTGATCGTTGCGCGAACGCATCTCATCATAAGAGCGTTGGTCAAGGAGAAAGCGCATACGCGATAATCCTTTCCAGGGACTAGGGAAAATCTCTGCTCGCGGCGTGAAGCGTGGCCGGGGTGTCTGAAAGCTGAACGTTCTTAGTATAGCATCAGTTCAATCGGCCCGGCAATCGCGGCCCGGCCGTTTCGATAGGACTTCGGTGGGGTTTGCGGGGAGGGATGCGGATAGGGGCGGCGGGGACTGAGCGTGGGGTCAGGGGTCAGGGGTCAGGGGTCAGGCCCGGCTCTGAAGCCGGATGGTTTGCTCTGCAGCGCTCGCCATCCCGCCGTTCGGCCTGATCCCTGGCCCCTGACCCCTAGCTCACCCCAGCCGCTCCCGCCAGTAGCCGAGCAGCTCCTCGACGATCTGCTCCATCGTGATCTCGGGCGCCCAGCCGGTGGCGGCCCGCAGCTTGGCGTTGTCGCCCATCAGGATGGGCTCGTCGCTGGGCCGGAGCCGGCTCGGATCGACCCGCACCTCGACCGGCACCCGGCCGCGCGCCCGCACCAGCTCCACGATGTCGCCGATCCTGGTGGCGGAGCCGGAGCAGAGATTGTAGACCTCGCCCGGCGCGCCGCGCTCCAGCAGCAGCCACAGCGCCCGCGCCACGTCGGTGACGTGGGTGAAGTCGCGGCGCGGCTCCAGGTTGCCGACGTTGAGCGCCGGCTCCTGCCGCCCGGCCTCGATCGCCGCCATCTGCTGGCAGAAGGTCTGGATCGAGCAGCGGTCGCCCTGGCGCGGCCCGACGTGGTTGAACGAGCGCGTCACCAGCACATGCAGGCCGTAGCTGTCGTGGTACTGGAGGCCGGTCAGCTCGGCGGCCACCTTGCTGACGCCGTACGGGCTGCCCGGCCGCATGGCGTGGCTTTCGGCGATCGGCACCTCATCTGGCCCGACCCAGCCATACTGGGCGCTGGTGCCGGCGATGTGGACCCGCGCCTGCGGGCAGTGCAGCCGCACCGCCTCCAGCAGATTGACCGTGCCCTCGACGTTGACCCGCATCGTCGTGACCGGCGCGTCCCAGGATTCGCTGGGGTAGCTCTGGGCCGCCAGGTGGTAGATGCGGTCCGGCGCCGCCCGCTTGACGGCGTGCGAGATCGAGAACGGATCCTCGATGTCGCCCTCGTGGAAGGTGACCCGGCCGCGCAGATGCTCGATCGGCCGCGGATCCGAGCGCCAGCGCTTGAAGGCGTGGACCTCGACGTCCGGCAGCGTCAGCAGATAATCGGCCAGGAAGCTCCCGACCGGCCCGGTGATTCCGGTGATAAACACGCGCACAGCGTTTCTCCTTGGCCCGCTCAGGGCACGTAGCAGCGTAACAGGGTCGCCGACGGCGCCGGCTCCAGGACATAGGCGCCCAGGCTGGCCGGCAGCACCGCCGCCTCGCCGCGCCGCAGGACTGTCGGCTCGGCGTGGGAGCGGATGGCGAGCTCGCCGTCGATCACCGTCACAATCTCGCAGGTGGCGGGGTTGGTCGCGGTCTCGATCGGCTCCGCCAGGGTCCAGCGCTCCATGGCGAAATAGTCGCAGCGCACCAGCTCGGCCCGGTCGCCGCTGATCGCCTGGGGCGCGACCACCGCGTCGGCGCCGGCCTCGTAGGCCAGCACGTCCAGCGCCCGCTCCAGGTGCAGCTCGCGCGGCCTGCCGTAGTCGTAGACCCGGTAGGTCAGGTCGGAGGTCTGCTGGATCTCGAACAGCATCACTCCGGCGTTGATCGCGTGGACCGTGCCGGCCGGCACGAAGACCGTCGCGCCGGCCTGGGCCGGGATGCGCCGCAGCAGCGCCATGATCGAATCGTCGGCGATCGCCGCCGCGACCGCCGCGCGGCTGGTGGCGCGGGCGAAGCCATGGATCAGCTCGGCGCCGGGCTCGGCGTGGAGGATATGCCAGGCCTCGGTCTTGCCGTCGAAGCCGCTGGCCGCCTCGCGGCCGTGGGCGTAGGCGTCGTCGGGATGGACCTGGACCGACAGATGATCGGCGGCGTCGAGAAACTTGGCCAGCAGCGGGAAGCGGGCGCCGCCGCGGGCGAAACTGCTGGCGCCGACCAGCGCCGCGCCGTGCTCGCCGCACACATCGCCGAGCGTGCGGCCTGCGAACGGCCCGCCGGCGATCGGGTTCTCGTCATAGACCAGCCAGACTTCGGCGAGCTGCGGCGGCGGATCGGGCAGGCCCAGCCAGGGGCCGAGCGTCTGGCCGCCCCAAACCCGCGACTCCAGGCGCGGGACCAGGCGGAAAGGTGGTAGCTGCTCCATAGGCGTAGGTGGTCCGGAGATGCTCCGGGCGGGCTCCTTTCTGGATTGAAAATGGCCTACCTTGGCGGTAGGCCATCGAACAGGCATGGGCGGGGCGGGCCGCGCTAGAGATACTCGGTCTGCTTGAGGCGGCGGCGCCACTCCTCTTTGATTTGGACCGTCGTCGCGCCGGGGCTGGTCAGGAAATCCAGCACCATGCGGTTGTAGGTGTTGGTCGACTCCAGGAACGGGAAGTGGTTGAGCTTCTTGAGCTGGAGCATCTGGTGCTCGGTGGCGCTGGTGTCGAAGGCGGTGGCGTGATCCGGGCCGACGACCACATCGTTCTCGCCGAACACGCCGAGGGTCGGCGTCTTGAGGCTGGTCAGGTCCTCGCGCATGTCGAGCGTCGTCAGCTGGTCGACGATCTGCTGCACGACGGCGCCGGACTTGGTCGTGTCCTCGGTCAGCTCGCGCAGCATCGCCTCGTCGCCGATGTTCATCTGCTTGAGCAGCTTGACCCAGGCCTCGCCGGGCTTGCCGCCGCCGAACAAGCCGCGCAGGCCGCCGGGCTTGGCCACCAGGCTCAGCGACTCGCCGTAGACCGGCATGCCGCTGACGATGATTTTGAGGAACTGGTTGGGCGACTTGACCGCCGCCTGGACCGCGACGACCCCGCCGAGGCCGTGGCCGATCAGGTTCGTCTTGACCATGCCAAGCTCGCGCATAAAGCTGAGCAGCTGGTCGACGTAATCGCCGACCGCGTACTGGCCGCGCGAGCGGTCCGAGTCGCCGAAGCCCCAGAAATCAAAGGCGTAGGCGCGGAAGCGATCGGAGATCATCTCCATCGACGGAACCCAGTAGCGCCACGAGCCCAGCCAGCTGTGGAGGAAAATCACGGGCTGGCCACGCCCGAACACCTCGTAGTGAACGAGGCTGCTGTCAATCATGATGGCGCTCATGCGTCGGAACCTAGCAATTCTCTGACCCGGCCGATCAGGGTCGCGGGCGCGTAGGGCTTGAGCATGTACTCGGAGGCCCCGGCGTCGCGGCCTTCGTCGAGCTCGGTTTTCTGGCCCTTGGCGGTGAGCAGGATGACCGGCGTGGCGTACAGATCGGGATCCTGGCGGATTTGGCGGCAGGCCTCGTAGCCAGTCATTTTGGGCATCTTCACATCGAGCACGATCAGGTCCGGGCGCTCGCGGCGGGCGATCTCGACCGCCTCCGCGCCGTCGTGGGCCTCGAGGACCTGGTAGCCGCCCAAACTCCGCAGGCTAAAGCTCGTCATAAACAACACATCTGGCTCGTCGTCAGCTACCAGAATTTTTGCTGTCATTTAAGTAGTCGCCTCCTCAATCGCCTGGGCGGAGTCCGGGCCGATGCCCGAAGTCAGATCTTCGCTTTCGCCCAGCTCGGGCCGCGGCTGATGGACGGGGAGCGAGAAGCTGAAAGTGCTGCCCTCGCCCGCCACGCTGGAGACCCACATATCGCCGCCGTGGAGCTCCACGAAGGATTTGGCGATCGAGAGCCCCAGGCCGGTGCCGCCGACCTGATCGCGTAGTTCGCTGTCGGCACGATAGAAGCGTTGGAACAGCTTGCGCTGGTCTTCGGGTTTGAGGCCCACGCCCGTATCCTGCACATCGACCTGTATCATACCATCTTTATTGCGGAACGTGCGCACCCAGACCGCGCCGCCGTCCTTGGTGTATTTGATCGCGTTGGAGACCAGGTTGGTGAAGACCTGGCCGATGCGTTTGGTGTCGTACTCCACTTGCGGCAGGCTGTCGTCCAGCTCCAGGTCGAGGGTCATGCGCTTGCGCTCCAGCTCCAGCTGCCAGGTGCCGACGGTGTCGCGCACCAGCTGGTTGAGATTGGACGGCGTGGTGTTGAGCATGATCTTGCCGGCTTCGAGGCGGCCGATCTCCAGCAGGTCCTCGACCAGGCCGAGCATACGCATGGTGTTGTTCTTGACCGTGGTGAGCGCCTCTTTCTGCGGATCGCTCAGCTGGCCGAGCGCGCCGAGCATCAGCAGGTCCACGAAGCCGCGGATCGGCGTGAGCGGCGTGCGCAGCTCGTGGGAGACGGTGGCGATGAAGTCGCGCTTGGCCCGGTCGGCCTCGATCTCGCGGGTGATGTCGCGGACGACGATCACGACGCCGAAGCGCGACTCGTCGGCGCCGGTCACCAGGGCGAAGTTGGCCGCCAGGTTCTGGCCCGGCAGGTCGATGGTCTGGTTCTGCGTCTCCTCGGTGCTTTGGACGGCCTGGATGCCGTCTTTGAGATTGGTGTAGAGCAGCAGCGCGCGGCCCTGGTTCTCTTCGTCCTCGTCGCGGGCGATGGCGAAGGTCGTCAGCTCGTTGCCATAGACCTCGGTGGCCGGGATTTTGAGGATGCTTTCGGCCGCCGGGTTGTAGAGGATGATCTTCTCGGTGACATGGTCGAGCACGATAACGCCTTCCGAGACGCTTTGGAGGATGGCGGCGGTCTTGCTCGCTTCTTCGCGCTGCTGCCACATCGCGTCCGACAGGCGGTCCGCCGACTCGTAGACCAGGGCGTAGAGATCGGCGTTGTGCAGCGCCGACGAGACCTCGCCGCCGATCGTCGAGAGGAAGCGCAGGTGATCCTGGGTGAAGTAGCCGATCTGGGTGCTGGAGAGCATCAGCACGCCCTGGGGCGTTTCGCTGGAGAGCAACGGCACCGCGATCACCGAGCGCACGTCCTCGGAGCGGCCGTCCATGGTGACCCAGCGCTTGTCGTTGCGCACGTCCTCGATCACCACGCCCTCGGAGTTGTCGAGGACCCAGTTGGCCAGCCCCTCGCCCTGCTCCAGCCGCACCGGGATGTCGAGCGAGCGCAGGCCGACCTCCTCGTTGAGGATGGCTTCGCAGGTCAGGACCTTGGTCTCGCGGTCGAGCAGCATCACCGAGCCGCGGTTGACATTGAGCGCCTGGGCCGCCAGGTCCAGCGTGCGGACCAGCAGCTCGGAGCGGTCGAGGGTCGTGCCAAGCTCGGTGGCGATGTTGTAGAGCGCCTCGACGCGCTCTTTCTCGCTGGTGAGCTGGGCGTAGGCTTCGGCGAGCGCCTGGGTGCGCTGGCCGACCATCGCTTCCAGCTCGCTGTTGAAGTGGCGGATCTGGGCGAACAGCTGGGCGTTGTCGAGCGCCTGGCCGATCTGGGTCGTGAGGATGAGCAAGGATGCGATGCTGCGATCCTCGAAGACATACGGCTGGTCCATCGCCACGAAGACCACGCCGCGCAGCCCTTCCTTGAGCATCGGCAGGAAGACTACGCCGCGCAGGCCGAGCGGCTGGGCCAGGGCGTTCAGCGAGGTTTCGGCGCGGGCGTCGTAGACCTGGACCACCTGGCCTTCGCGCAGCGGCTTGAGCACCTTGAGCGCCCGCAGGTCGACCTCCTCGCTCGTCGGCACCGGCATTTCCATGCGGTCGCGGTTGAGGATCATCGCGCTGGTGATGATGTCGTTGTCGTCGTCGTCGGGCTCGACCAGGATGATGCCGCCGAAGTCGGCGCGGGCCATCTCCAGCGCGCTGGAGGAGCTGATCGCCAGCAGCTCGTCGATCTCAAGCGTGCTCGCCAGCGAAACGCTGGTCTCGGAGAGCGTCGACAGCTCGCGGACGCTTTCGCGCGACTCGGAGAACAGGCGGGCGTTCTCCAGCGCCTGGGCCACCTGGTTGGCGACCGTCGAGAGCAGCTGGACATCGTCCTCGGTGTAGGCGTTGTCGTGATCGTAGTTCTGCACGCTCATCACGCCCACCACCTTGTCGGCGGCGATCATCGGGATGCCGAGCCAGGACTGCGAGATGTCGCCGACCGGCTCGATGCCAAGCTCGGCGACCTTCTCGATGATCTTGCCGCCTTGCAGCAGCAGCGGCTGGCGCTTTTTGATGATGTACTCGGTGAGCCCGGCGCCGTCGCGCTGCGGATCGATCCTGACCGGCTCGCCGTGCTCGAAGAACAGCGGGAAGGTCACTTCGCGGCGCCGCTCGTCATAGAGCGCCATGTAGAAGTTGGTGGTGTCGAGCAGCAGCGTGGTCTGCTCGTAGATCACCCGCAGCAGGTCCTCGAAGCGCACCGTCGAGCCCAGCGCCTGGCCGATCATGTTCAGCGTGCGCAGCTGCTGGATGGAGCGCTCGCGCTCGGCGAAGAGGCGGGCGTTGGCGATCGAGGTCGCCGCCTGGGCCGCGACCGTCGAGACGAAGCTCATGTCGAACTCAGAGAAGGCGTACTGCTGGTAGCTCTGGATGTTGATCACGCCCAGCACGCTGTTGCCGACCATGATCGGCACGATCAGGTACGACTGCTCCACTTCGTCTTCCGGTCCGACGCGGGTGACGAGCATGTTGCGCCGCGCCGCCTCGTCGCGGTACTCGTTCATCTCCTCGTGGGTGTTGAGCAGCAGCGGCTGGCGGTTGAGGATCGACCAGCCGGTGGCGCTGATGCTGAGCGGGCGCGTCGGCCAGTTGAGCGCCGTGCCTCGGTCCAGCGCGATCGGGTACGAGATCATCTTGGTGTTCTCGTCGTAGAGCCCGATAAACGAATTGCTGGTGTCGATGATCTCGCTCAGGCCCTCGTGGAGCCGGAGCAAAATCTCGTCAAGCGAGATCGTCGAGGTGACCGCCTGGCTGACGCGGTTGAGCGCCTCCAGCTCGCGGAGGTGGCGGTCCAGGTCGCTGAAGAAGACCGCCTTCTGGATGGCGTTGGAGGACTGGTTAGCCGCCGCGACCAGGAACTGGAGGTCGGCCCGGTCGAAGGCGTTGGTCTGCTCGCTGGTGAGCACGATCGCGCCTAGCGGCACGTTTTCGCTCATGATCGGCGCCGCGAGCACCGACTGCTCGTTGCCTGGCTGGGCGTCGCGCCGCGGGTCGGTGGTGGCGGCGCGGAAGCCGAGCGCCGCCACCTCCTCGGCGTTGTTGGTCAGCACCGGCTGCTGGTGCTCCCAGAGCAAGGCCTGGAGGAAGCTGCCGGTCAGGGTGTGGCGGGGCATCTGGAACGGCGCGCCGCCCATCTGGCCAACGGTGGTCGTCACGTTGTTGGAGCGCGAGTCATAAAAGGCGATATAGGCGGTGGCGGTGTCGAGCACGCGGCCCAGGTTGGTCATGATCGCCTGCGCCAGCTCCTCGGGCGTCAGCGTGGCCGTGATGACCTGGCCGATCGTCGACAGGGCCTCGGCGACTTCGATCTGGCGCTCGCGCTCGGCAAAGAGGCGGGCGTTCTCAAGGGCGATGCCGGCCTGGCTGGCCACGGCCTGGAGGAACTGGATCGTGTCGATCGGGAAAGCGCGCGACTGCGGGCTCTGGATGTTGATGATGCCCAGCACCTGGTCGCCCGAGGTGATCGGCACGCCGATCCAGGAGCCGATCGGCCGGTCGCCGCCTAGGATAACACGCGAGGCGGTCTGGGCCTCCTCGGGCGTTTGCAGGGCGATCGTGCGGCGGTTGCGCACCACCTGGCTCAGCGAGCCCTCGGCCAGCGGCAGCGGGTCCAGGTCCATGAAGCGGCCGTCGTTGACCACGACCGGGAACTGGAGCTGGTTTTTCTCGCCGTCGTAGAGCGCGATCATCGACGAGCGGGTGTCGATGACCTGGCCAAGCTTGGTGTGGAGCTGGCGCAGCAGCGCGTCGCGGTCGAGGGTCGAGGTGACGGCCTGGGCCACTTCGTTGAGCGCCTGGAGCACTGCGATCTGGCGCTCGCGCTCGGTAAAGAGGCGGGCGTTCTCCAGCGCGATCGCCGCCTGGTCGGCCAGCGCGCTCAGCAGGGCGGTCTCATCGTTGTCGAAGTCGCGCGGCAGGTTGGTCATCACGCTCAGCACGCCGGTCACTTCGTTGCGGTAGAGCACCGGCACGCCCAGGAACGAGGTCAGGCCATGCTCGCTGTTGAAGGCCGGGTATTGTGAGTCGGCTTTCTGCACGTCGGCGATTGCCAGCGGCTGGCCGGTCTCGGCGACCCTGCCGATCAGGCCCTGGCCCCGCTGGACGCGGATGGCGGTGACGAATTCGTCGGGCAGGCCGAGCGAGGCGGCCGGCACCAGCGAGTTGTCGAGGGCCAGGGTCGACAGGATGACCGTGTCGACCTGGAGCTGGCGCGCCACCAGCCGCACTAGCGTTTCGAGGACCTGGGCCGGCTCGCGCAGCGAGCTGAGCGCCTGGCCGGCTTCCAGCAGCACCGACAGCTCGCCGACCTTGCTGCTCAGCGCCTCGGCCTGGCGCTCGGTCTCGGCGAAGAGGCGGGCGTTTTCCAGCGCCTGGGCCACCTGGTTGGCGATCGTCTGGCAGGTCTCGGCGTCGCGGGCGGTGAAGTCGCGCTCGGCCCGCGTGCTATCCAGCCCCACCGAGCCGATGATCTCGCCGTTGACGGTCAGCGGCACGATCAGCATATGGACGATGCCCAGGTCGCGGAGCGTGTTGCGGAACGACTCGGTCAGCGGGCTGGCGTCGACGTCGTTGATCACCAGCGGCCGGCGGTGCTGCTGGAGCCAGGGGATGGTCAAGTTGCCCTCGACCGGCACTTCGACCGTCAGGCCCTGGTACGGGTACTCGGCGCGGGTGATCGCCCGCTTGTGCTCGAAGTCGAAGATCAGCAGCCGGGCCTGGTTGGCGCCGGTCGCGTGGGCCATCTCCTCCACCGCCAGGTCGTAGAGCACCTGCGGGTCGAGGGTCGAGGCGGTCTGATTGGAGACGTGGTTGATCAGGGCCAGGCGCTCGGCCTCGGCGCCGAGCTGCTTGAGGTTCTGCTCGGTCTGTTCGTAGAGCCGCACGTTCTGCACGCCCAGCGTGACCTGGTTGGCCACGTTGGTGAGGAACTGCATGTCGCGCTCGTCGAACATATTGGGCCGGAGGTTCTGCACCGCCAGGATGCCGATCGCCTGCTCGCTCTTGGCCTGGAGCGGCACGCCGAGCCAGGATTGGGCGCGGGTGTTGGGATCGTGCTGGAGCGGCTCGATCTCGGGATAGTCCTTGAGGTCCTCGTCGAGCTTGCGCAGCAGCAGCGGCCGGCGCTGGGCCAGCATCCAGCCCGTCAGCGAGTGCGGGTTGACCGGCCTGGTCGGCGGCACCGGCAGCTCGCGGCCGGCCTCCACCAGCAGGCTGTTGGTCAGCAGCTCAAGCTGCGGGTCGTAGATGTTGAGGACGAAGTTATCGACCGGCAGGAACTCCCGCAGCACCCGGTAGACGCCGCGCATCAGCTCGTTCATGTCGAGGGTCGAGCTGGTGACCTGGCCGATCCGGCGCATCACGTCAAGCTCGCGGATCTGGCGGTCGCGGTCGCGGAACAGCTGGACCTTTTGCAGCCCCAGGCTCATGTGGCTGGCGACGTTGGTCAGGAAGGCCTGGCTTTGATCGTCGAACTTGCCGATCGCGTAGTCCTGGAGCGACAGCGTGCCGATCGGGGCGCCGTCCTTGGCCAGGATGGGCACGCCGATCCAGGAGCGCGGCTCCTCGTCGCTGCTGGTGTCGCGCACCACCGGCGTGATGCCCCGCTCCTCCAGGATCGTCGTGTCGGTGATGTCGCGGATCACCAGCGGCGCGCGGTTGCTGAGGATCCAGTGTGTCAGGCTGCCGGGGGTCGGCGGGCCGCCCTGCCACTCGTCGGTGTCGACGATGCCCTCCTCGACCGCGAAGGCCCGCACGATCACGTTGGCCTCGGGATCGTAGATCATCGTCATAAAGATCGAGGCGCCGGTCACCGACTCCAGCTGCTGGGCGGTCTTGTAGAGCACTTCGTCAAGGTCGAACGAGGCGCTCATGATCTGGCCGATCTGGCCGATCGCGTCAAGCTCGCGGATCTGGCGCTCGCGCTCCTTGAACAGCCGGGCGTTCTGCACCGCCAGCGCCACCTGGCTGGCGACGGTTTGCAGCAGCGCCAGCTCGCGCTCGCCGAACAGGTCCGGCGTGTAGCTTTGGATGGAGATCAGGCCGACGCTGGTCTCGTTGCCGATCTTCAGCGGCACGCCGACCCACGAGCGCGAGCGCTTGCGGGTGTTGCCGAAGCGCTGGACCTTGAAGCGGCCCTTCATTTCGGCCGGCATGTCGCGGAACAGCAGCGGCTGCTGGTGCTGGATGATCCAGGTCGAGGCGGTTTTGGGCGCCAGCTTCTCGCGCTGGTGGTCGATGTAGACCTTGCCCTCGTCGACGTTCAGCCGCAGCTCGATCTCCTGGTGGACCGGGTCGTAGACGAAGCTGTAGAAGGAGTCGATGCTGAACACGCTGTTCAGCGCCCGGTGGACCTCCTGCATGATCTCGACCAGATCCAGCGTGCTGTTGGTGAGCGAGCCGACCCGGTTGACCAGCGCCAGCTCCTGGAGCCGCAGCTGGGCGTCGCCGTAGAGCCGGGCGTTCTCGACCGCCACCGCCAGCTGGTTGGCGACGGTTTTGAGCAGCTCGACGTCGCGCTGGCCGTAGATGTGGGGCTTGGTGTGCTGGATCGACAGCACGCCGCGAATCTCGCCCTCGCCGGACTGGAGCGGCACGCCCAGCCAGGATTGCGGCACGGTTTCGCTGACCACCCGCGGCTTGAGCCCCTCGTAGGCCCCGGCCTCCTCCAGCATGTTGCTGAACAGCAGCGGCTGGCCCTTGGTCACGATCCAGCCAGTCAGGCTTGATTCGACCAGCGGGCCGTCGAGGACGTTGTCCTGCTTGTGATCGCCCTCGTAGAGCACCGAGGCCACGATCTGCTTGAACGTGGGGTTGTAGACCGCCAGATAGTAGGCGTCGACCGGCAGCACCTGGCGCAGCACCTCGTAGACTTCGCTGGCCAGGTCAGTCAGATTGAGGCTGGCGGTGGCGGCGCGGCTGATCCGGTTGACCACGTCAAGCTCGGCGATCTGGCGCGTGCGCTCATCGAACAGCCGGGCGTTT
>DASWWB010000250.1:0-1655 GCA_036406115.1 Herpetosiphonaceae bacterium | reverse complement strand
CGGCGGGGTTGCTCGCGGCCGCCACGCCTTCGAGCAGATCGATCAGCAGATTGGCGGCGGTCAGGCCGATCTCGCGGATGGGCTGGCGGACCGTCGTCAGGGGCGGATTGGCGAAGGGCGCGACCGGGATATCGTCGAAGCCCGCCAGCGCCAGGTCCTCGGGGACGCGCAGGCCGGCCTCGCGGGCGGTTTGCAGCGCGCCGAGCGCCATCATATCGTTGGCGGCGAAAACCGCGCCGGGCCGCTGTTCGAGCAGGCGGCGCATCGCCAGCCGGCCGCCCTCTTGGGTGAAATCGCCTTCGACGATCAGCGCGCTCTCGATCGGCAGCCCGGCCTCCAGCAGGGCCTGCTTGTAGCCGTCGCGGCGGTCGAGCCCGGCCACCATGTCCAGCGGCCCGGTGATCATGCCGATCCGGCGGTGGCCGAGGCCGATCAGATGATCGACCACCTGGCGCGTGCCTTCGCGGTTCTCCACGTCGACCCAGTGCGGGACCGGCAGGTAGGGATGCTGGCCGACCAGCACCAGCGGCGGCCCGTCGCGCAGCAGCAGCGGCAGGATGGGATCGTCGACATCGCTGGAGAGCATCACCAGCCCGTCGATCGGCCGGCTGCGCACGATCCGCCGGTAGAGATCGTGCTCCATCTCGCCGGTGACCATCGAGAGCATCAGGAAATAGCCGCGGGCGGCGCACTGCTCGGTGATGCCCTGGATCACCTGGTGGAAAAACGGGTCGGCCAGAATCAGGGCTGCGGAGCGCGGGATGAGCAGGCCGATCGCGTTGGTGCGGCGGTTGGCCAGGCTGCGGGCCGCAGCCTGCGGCATGTAGTCCTGCTCGCGGATCACTTGCAGCACCCGCGAGCGCACCTCGGGCCGCACGCTGGGGTGTTCGTTCAGCACCCGCGAGACCGTCGCCCGCGAGACCTGGGCCAGCTCGGCGATTTGCTTGATCGTGTTGGCGTGAGTCATGAAATCGCTCCCACGCCGCCAGCGGCCCGGAGGGCGCCAGGCGGCCACGCAGCCGGCTGGCGCCGGCGCCCGGTCAGGTTCCCGGTTGCGGCGCGCCGCCGAAGCTGCCCGCCCGCTTTGATTGAAACCGCTTTCAATCGCTGGCCAGAGAATACCGGATCGCGCCATCCTTGTCAAGCTCGCATTTAAGGTTTTTTAGCTTTCGCAGGCCGATCAGCACCCGCGCTGCGCGGCGCAAGGCGGCCAGGTCGTTAAAAAGTCTTTAAAAAAGTGCTTGACAACTGCCGTGCTGGGGCGTATAGTGCAGGAAAGCGCTTTCCCAGGAACCGGTTTCAATGGCTGAAAAGTAACAGGACGACGATCGTCCCAAGTAGGAAAGGGCACCGCTATGAATTCTGCTTCGCGCCCATCCCCCCAGCGCATCCGACTCATCGCCCCGCTGAGCATGGCGCTCTGCCTGCTCCTGATCTGGTCGCTGTTCCCGGCGCTCGGGCGGCCGACGCCGGCGCTGGCGGCCACGTCTGTCGGCCTCGGCTCCTACACCACGGTCCTGCCGCCGGGCGGCTCGCTGCCGTCCAACAACACCGGCGGCGTGGTCGCGCCGAAAATCACCAGCAACGTGACCGGCGCCATCCCGACCAACGACTGGTGGTCCTCGCTGGTGTTCCAGCGCTACGCCGGCAATCCC
>DASWWB010000249.1:0-4227 GCA_036406115.1 Herpetosiphonaceae bacterium | reverse complement strand
GCATCGGATCGACTCTCTGGGTTGCTAGAAGAGTGCCGGGCCGCCGCCGGGCTTATCGCCGAGCGCGGCCCTCGCCTGGATGCGCTGCTCAATCTGGCGGCGCTACTTGATGCGTTGAAGCGCCCCGCCGAGGCTTTGGCTATGATCGAATCAGTCTTCGCCGAGGCGCGAACGATCACGCTCGATTCATCCTACGAGTGCCCGGTGCGCGATCTGGCTGCGGCCTTGGCGCGCCACGGCAGGGGCGGGGCGGCCCTGGCGTGGGCGGAAGCCGCGCCGGACAGCTTGCCGTTTTTCAAATACGGCTTGGTCGGCGGCTTGCTGGAGGGCGGGGATTGGCGCGCGGCGCTGGCCTTTGCGCTGCGCGAGAACAAGCGCACGGCGCCGGCCGTGACCTCGAAAGAGATGGAGCACGAGAGCTGGTGGGTCGGGAGTTTGATGCATGTCGCAAGATGGATGGTCGAGCGCGGGCTGCTTGCCGAGGCGCCGCCGGTGCTGGCTGAGACGCTAGCGGCGTTGCGGGATCGCTCCGATTGGCGGTCCGCGCCGGAACACTTGTCGCAAATCGCCCGCCTGCTGCTGCGCATCGATCAGCGCGAGCTGGCCGAGGCTGTGCTGGCCGAGTCGCTGGAGGCGCTGCACGCCTTGCGGCCTGTCGGCGACGAGACGCGCGAGATCAGGCAGGCGCTGGCCGGGGCTGGCGCTTGGCCGGAGGCGCTGGCCCTGGCGCATCGCGAGCCGTCTCTGGCGGATCAGTCGATCGCGCTGCTGTCCCTCGCCCGCCGCGCCGCAGCTGACGCGCCTCCCGAAACATTGCATGCTGTTCTTGCAGATGCGGTGGCCATTGCGCTGCGAATCGAATCCGCCGCCGACCAACTTTCCCGGCTCTGCGGCCTGGCGCCGTTGCTGGAGCGCGCGGGCGAACAGGAGTTATTGGCGCGGCTGGCGGATGGCTGCCAAGTCGCCGCCCGGCGCGGCGCCCCGTCCGCCAACCTGCGGGAGGCGGCGGCGGCGGCGGATTTGCTGGCCCGCTATCTCGGTCTTGAGCCGGCGCTGGCGTGGGCGCGCGAGCAACCGGCTCGCTTCCTGCCAAGCTGCCTGGCGGGGATCGCGCACGCGGCCCGCGAGGGCGGCGCGCCGGAACGCGCCCGGGAGCTGCTGCGCCAGGCCGCCGCCGCCGGCGCATCGCTGCGGCCGGAGGATCGGGAGACTAACGTGATCGTCAAGGGGCTGGCGTGGCTGGCCGCGCTTGCGGAGGCGCAGACCCTGGCTCGGGCGCAGGACAATCCCCTCGCTGTGATAGGCGCGCTCGTCGAGATTCGCGACAATGCGTGGCTAGCGCTTGATGCGCCGCAGCGCGCCGCGCTGCTGGCCGAGCTCCGCGAGCGCGCCGGGCGGCTGACGGATTCCTGGGAGCTGAGCCGGGTTGCGTATTCCCTGGCGCGGGATGTTGCTAGCGCCGGGGATTTTGCGGGAGCAGAGGCGCTGCTCGAACAGATCGAAGACGAAGAGCGCCGCTCCGATGCCGCCGATCAAGTCGCAAAGATGTTGCGGATTGCCGGCGATTTCGCGGCGGCGCGCCGTTTCGCCGATCTGATCACCTCGCCTGGGCACCTGATTCAGGCGCTTAAGGAGATCGGGCTGGCGCTGGCCGCCGCCGCGCCGGATCAGGCGCGTACGCTGGCCGACGAACTGCTCGCTTTTGCGGAGGGCCAGGATGAGTCCCAGCAGGATCATGCGCTAAGCGCCGCCGCCACACTGCTGGCCCGGCTCGGACTGGCGGACGAGGCGCTGGCGGCGGCGCGGCGGGCGGAGGCGCCAGACTATCGAAGCTGGGGTCTGCTGGCGGCGGCCGAGATTCTGGTCGGGGCGGAGGCCGGACGAGGCTTGGAGGCGCTGGATGAGGTGTACGCCGTCACCATCGCCAACAATGTCCATCGCGACTATATCCTAGGTCAATTGCTACATCAGTTGCTGGCGCGCGACGAATCCGGCCGGGCGCTGGCCGCAGTCCGCGCGATTCGCTTCAGCCAGTCGTTTGTGCAAGGTATGGCCGAGCTGCTCGCGGCGTTCCCCGAGAAACGCGCCGAGCTAGCGGAGATCGCCGAATCCCGTCTCGCACAGACGGCGACGCGCCGCGACGCGCTGGGCCTGATGCCCGCGCTGCTGCTGCTCAATCCGGGCGCGCCGGAGTTCCGCCAGGCGTGCGAGCGCGGGATGGACTGGGTCGCGGCGCAGGGGCTCGGCGGGGCGCGCTGAGCCCGGGCGGGCTGGCGGAGGGGCTGGCCGGCGCTATTCCATCTGCTGGGTGACCCAGGCGGCCAGCCGCTTGTGCTGCTGATCGTAGGGCGGCTGGAACAGCGCGGCCAGCGAGGCGCTGCCCTGGACCAGCAGCGAGCGCTCGTGGGACAGCGTGCGGAAGCCGTAGAAGCCGTGGTAGTTGCCGCAGCCGCTCTCGCCCACGCCGCCGAAGGGCAGGTACGGGTTGATCATATTGATGAAGACATTGTTGATCACGGTGTTGCCGGCCGAGGTTTCGCGCAGCAGCCGCTCGCGGGTCGGCTCGTTGTTGCTGAACACGTACATCGCCAGCGGCTTGCCCCGGCCGCGCACGTAGCTGATCGCCTCGTCGAGATCGTCGTAGGCCAGGATTGGCAGCACGGGGCCGAAAATCTCCTCGGCCATGACCGGCTGGTCCGGCGTGACCTGCGATAAAATGGTCGGGGCGACATAGCGCTGCTCGATATCGACGGCGCCGCCCAGCTCCAGCCGCGCGCCCTGGGCGACCGAGTCTTCGATCAGCCGCCGCAGCCGGTCGGCGCCGGCCTGGTCGATGACGCGGGGGAAATCGGCGCAGGCGGCGCGGTCGCGCTCGGTTTTGCCGTAGAAGCCCATCACCGCCTTGCGCGCCTGCTCGACGAAGGGCTGGACCTGCGACTGGTGGACCCAGACGTGGTCGGGCGCGACGCAGGTCTGGCCGGCGTTGACCATCTTGCCCCAGCAGACGCGCTGGGCGGCCTGGGCCAGGTTGGCGTCGCGGTCCACGATCACCGGCGATTTGCCGCCCAGCTCCAGCGTGACGCCGGCCAGGTGCTGGGCGGCCTTGGCCATCACTTTCTTGCCGACCGCCGTGCTGCCGGTGAAGAAGATGTGGTCGAACGGCAGCTCCAGCAGCGCGTCAGCCACGTCGATGTCGCCGGTGAACAGTGCCACCTCGTTGGCCGGGAACACGGCGCTGAGCAGCCGCTCCATGCAGGCGGCGATGTGGGGCACCTTCTCCGACGGCCGCAGGATCACGCAGTTGCCGGCAGCGATCGCCGCCGCCAGCGGGGCCATCAGCAGGCCGAACGGGTAGTTCCAGGGCGACAGGATCAGCACCAGACCCTTGGGCTCGTAGCGCACCTCGGAGCGGGTGCCGGCCAGCAACAGCGGCGTCCCCACCTTGGATGGCTCCATCCAGCGCGGCAGGTGCTCGATGATGTGATTGACCTCCTCCAGCACCTGGTGGATTTCAGTCAGCTCGACCTCGGCGCGGTGTTTGCGGAAATCGGCGTGGATCGCGGCGCTGATCTCGTCGCGGTTGGCGATGATCGCCAGGCGCAGCCGCTCTAGCCGGGCGATTCGCTCGCTGGCGCTGCTGGCGGCGATCGCCCAGCGATTGGCTTGCTGCTCGGCGAATACCCGCTTGATCTCGGCGATGGTTGATTCAGATGACACAGACGGCTCCTCCATAGACACAGGCACCTGATTAAGCGTAAGTGACTGTTGGTCAATTGTCAAACAGATCTGCCGCGCGGCGGCGAAGGAGATGCGATGGCGATGACATTCGAGGCGCTGCGGGCGCTGGCGCTCGGCCTGCCGGAGGTGACGGAAGGCCTGGCCTACCGCACGCCGGCCCTGTTCGTGCGCAAGACGGTGCTGGCCCGGCTGCGCGAGGACGGCGAGACCCTGGCGGTCAAGTGCGATTTCCCGGAGCGCGAGCTGTGGCTGGAGACGCGACCGGAGGCTTTTTTCCTCACCGATCACTATCTGGCCCACCCGATGGTCGTGGTGCGCTTGGCGGCGGCGGAGCCTGCGGACATGCGGGCGTTGTTGCGCCACGGCTGGCGGCGGATCGCCCCGGCCCGCCTGCTGCGCCAGGCCGGCGACGACGGCCCGGCCTTCGCCGACGAGCTGCCCGCCGGCCCGGGAGCAGATTAAACGCCGAGGCCGCCCGGATCGGATCCG
>DASWWB010000248.1:0-3143 GCA_036406115.1 Herpetosiphonaceae bacterium | reverse complement strand
GGCGGTGGCCCGGCTCAAGGCCGCCGGCGTGGCGCGGGTCGCCCTGCTGACCGGCGACAATCGCTTCGTGGCCGATCGGCTGGCGCGCCAGCTTGGCGTCGACGAGGTTCACGCCGGGCTGCTGCCGGAGGACAAGGCCCGTCTGGTCGCCCAGCTTCAGCGCGAGGTCGGCCCGGTGGCGATGGTCGGCGACGGCATCAACGACGCCCCGGCCCTTGCCACCGCCCGCCTGGGCGTGGCGATGGGCGCTGCCGGCACCGATGTCGCTCTCCAGAGCGCCGACATGCTGCTGATGAGCGACGATCTGCTCAAGCTGGCCGACGCGCTCATCCTCGGCCGTCGCACGCGCCGCGTGATTCTCCAGAACCTCGCCTTCTCCTTCGGCGTAATGGCGGTGCTGGTGGTCGCGGCGCTGATCGGCCAGGTCGCCCTGCCGCTCGGCGTTGTCGGCCACGAAGGCAGCACGCTGCTGGTCGTCGCCAACGGGCTGCGGCTGCTGCGCGGGGCGAAGGGTTAGGGATCAGTCGTCAGGTGGCAGTCGTCAGTCGTCAGGGAAATCAGATTCAAGGATCAGGACGCCGCCCAATGCTGTGTCCTGACGACTGACGACTGACGACTGATGACTATCACCCGACTTCGTGAAATCCGCTGCAAAGCCCGGCTGATTTGATGCTACAATAGGCTCCGCGCAGCGCCGCGTACTGGTTCGCCCATCTGGGCCGGCCAGTTTTTTTGCAAGCGACAGGAGCACTCATGGATCGGATCCTGGTTACGGAGAAAATCGGCGCCGAGGGCCTGGCGGCGCTCAAAGCAGTCGCGGATGTCGACGTGCGGCTCGACCTGACGCCGCAGACGCTGCTTGAGGTTTTGCCCGAATACGATGCGCTGGTGGTGCGCTCGCAGACCAAAGTGACCGCCGCCGTGCTGGCGGCCGGCACCAAGCTGCGGGTGGTCGGCCGGGCCGGCACCGGCGTTGACAATATCGATCTCGACGCGGCGACCCGCCAGGGCATCCTGGTGGTCAACGCCCCGGCCTCGAACAGCATTGCGGTTGCCGAGCTGACGATCGGCCTGCTGCTGGGGCTGGCCCGCCACATCCCCCAGGCTCATGGCGCGCTCCAGGACGGCCGCTGGGAGCGATCGAAGTACGGCGGCTGGGAAGTGCGCGGCAAGACCCTCGGCCTGGTCGGCTTCGGCAGGATCGCCAGCGAGGTCGCCCGCCGCGCCCGCGCGCTGGAAATGTCGATCATCGCCTATGATCCGATCATCAACGCCGAGCGCGCCGCCCAGCTCGGCGTCACTCCGGTCACGCTTGACGAGCTGGTGGCGCGGGCCGATGTCATCTCGCTGCACGTGCCGCTGATCGACGCCACCCGCAACCTGTTCGACGCCGGGCGTATCGCCCAGATGAAGCGCGGCGCGTTTCTGATCAACTGCGCCCGCGGCGGGACGATCGACGAGGACGCGCTGCTGGCGGCGCTGGAGAGCGGCCAGCTGGGCGGCGCCGCGCTCGATGTCTTCGCCAAGGAGCCGCCCGCCGGCCCGCTGACCGCCCATCCCCGGGTGATTGTCACGCCGCACCTCGGCGCCTCGACCGAGGAGGCCCAGGCCCTGACCGCCGCCGACGTGGCCGAGGGCGTGGTCGATGCGCTGGCCGGCCGCGCGCCGCGCTACGCTGTCAACGCGCCGTTCGTCACCCCCGAGGAGTGGGCGGTGATCGGCCCCTATCTCTCGCTGGGCCGCACCCTGGCCCGCCTCAGCGCCCAGCTGCTGGACCGGCCGGCCCGCTCCTACGAGATCGCCTACTGCGGCGAGCTCGCCGACCACACCACCGAGCCGATCCGCCTGGCCGTGCTCCAGGGCTTGCTGGAGGGCAACACCGAGACCCGGGTCACGCCGGTCAACGCCCCGCTGCTGGCCCGCGAGCGCGGCATCCAGCTCGGCGAGAAGCGCTGCCCGCAGACCGACAATTACTCCGAGCTGCTCCAGCTGATTGTCACCACGGCCAACGGCGAGCAGCACACGTTCGGCGGCCTGGCCCTGCGCGACGAACCGCACATCGTCCAGGTCGACGACTACTGGCTGGATCTGGTGCCGACCCAGTCGCTGCTGTTCACCTTCCACCAAGACCAGCCCGGCCTGATCGGGCGGGTCGGCATGCTGCTGGGCGAGGCTGACATCAATATTTCTTCGATGCACGTCGGCCGCCAGTCGCCGCGCGGCGACGCGATGATGGTGCTGACGCTTGACGAGCCCGTCCCGGCTCGGACGCTGGCCGAGGTCAAGCAGCAGAACAACATCGTGCGCGCCTACAGCGTGCTGCTCTAGCCATCGCCGCCAAGCGCCGCAGCCGGATAGGGCTGCGGCGCTTGTGATTCTCGCTGCCACTGTGGCGCGGTTTGGAGATGATGGGATGCGCGGGCCCAGATGGCGCCAGGCGCTTATTCGCTGTCGATGGCCGCCTGGAGCCTGGCCGCCAGCTGGCTGAGGATGATCGAGGTCGCGCCCCAGATTTTGTGCTCGCCGAAGGGGTAGAACGGCACCTTGACCGCCTGGCCGCGGATGAGCCGCTCCTCGACCTGCACGCTTTCCGGGCCGAGCAGCCGGCGCAGCGGCAGATGGACGACCGCCGCCACCTCGTCGGGCGCTGCGGTCAGCGGCGGCGGGGCGGCGGCCCAGCAGACGAACGGGCGGATCTGGAACTTGCTGACGCTGATGTAGACATCGGAGAGCGGACCCCAGATCTCGACCAGCCGCCGGTCGAGCCCCAGCTCCTCCTCGGCTTCGCGCAGGGCCGTGATCTCCAACGTGCCGTCCTCGGGATCGGCCGAGCCGCCGGGAAACGAGACTTCGCCCTGGTGGGTGCGCAGGGCGGCGCTGCGGACGGTCAGCGGCACCAGCAGCTCGCCGTCCTGCGGGTAGAGGGCGATCAGCACGGCGCCGCGCCCGGGCGCAGTGTCGGCCGGCGGCTGCATGGCCCGGGCCGGGCTGCCGTCGGGGAACTGCGGCACCAGCCGCACGCGGGCTGCGTGATCTTCGTCGGCCCGTTCGATCTCGCGCCGCAGGCGGGCGAGCAGCGCCGGGCTGGTCAGTGAGATTGGCTGCATAGGTGTCGGGGCGGCGGCGGGCGCATCCGCCCGCCG
>DASWWB010000247.1:0-1591 GCA_036406115.1 Herpetosiphonaceae bacterium | reverse complement strand
CCTGAATTGGTCGAGCAGGTCTGCCGGGAAGCGGCCGAGGCGAGGCGGCCCACGCTGCTGCCGGTGATCAACGCCTCGGGGATTATCCTCCAGACCAACCTGGGCCGGGCGCCGCTCGGCCAGCCGGCGCTCGACGGGATGCGGGCGATCGCCGCCGGCTACGCCAATATCGAGTATGATCTGGCGGCAGGGGCGCGCGGCTCGCGCTCGGCGCATTTAGCGGATCAGCTCCGCCGCCTCACCGGGGCGGAGGACGCGCTAGCGGTCAACAACGCGGCGGCGGCGCTGTTTCTGGCGCTCAGCGCGCTGTGCTCCGGCCGCGAGGTGCTGGTCAGCCGCGGCCAGGCGGTCGAAATCGGCGGCGGCTTCCGCATTCCCGATATCCTGCGCCAAAGCGGCGCGACACTGGCGGAGGTCGGCACGACCAACCGTACCTACGCCAGCGACTACGCCGGCGCGGCCGGCGAACGGGCGGCGGCGATCCTGCGCGTCCACAGCTCGAACTTCCGCCTCCAGGGCTTTGTCCATGAGCCGGAATTGGCTGAGCTGGCCCAGGTGGCGCGCGGCGCCGGCCTCCTGCTGATCGATGATTTGGGCAGCGGGGCGCTGCTGGACACCGCCCGCTTCGGCTTGGCAGCCGAGCCGCTGGTCCAGCGCTCGGTGGCCGAGGGGGTGGATCTGGTGATTTTCAGCGGCGACAAGCTGATCGGCGGCCCGCAGGCGGGCATCATCGTGGGCCGCGCCGCGCCGATCGCGACCCTCAAGCGCCACCCGCTGCTGCGCGCCCTGCGGGTCGATAAACTGACCATCGCCGCGCTCTCCGCCACCCTGCGCGCCTACGAGGAAGGCTCAGCCTTGCGCGATGTGCCGGTTTGGGCGATGATCAGCGCGCCGCTCGCGAGCCTGCGCCAGCGCGCCGAGCGCCTGCGCGAACGCCTGGCCCCGCTCCAGCCGGCGATCGCCGACAGCGAAAGCGCCGTGGGCGGCGGCTCGCTCCCCGGCATGACCCAGCCCAGCGTCGCCCTGGCCATCGCGGCGCCGGACCCGGACCGCGCGGCGGCCAGGCTGCGCCAGGCGGATCCGCCGATCATCGGCCGCATCCACCAGGGCCGGCTCTTATTGGATCTGCGCACAGTCTTGCCGCACCAGGATGATGATCTGGCGCGCGGCGCGCTGGCGCTAGAGCGATCGAAGCCATGACGATACCTACCGTAGCCGATCTCATCCAGGCCGCCGTCGCGCTGCTGCGAGCCCAAAGGCGGCTCGAAGCCCGCCAGCTGCTGGAGCAGGCCCTCGCGCGCGAGCCGCTGAACGACGCCGTTTGGCTCTGGCTCAGCGGCACGACCGAGGATCCGGTCGAGCAGAGCCAGCTCTTGCGGCGCGCCCTCGCCTGCAACCCGGACAATCAGCTCGCCCGCCGCGGCCTCGCAACCCTGGAGGATCAGCTGGCGGCGGCGACGGGCCAGAGCCCATCCGCCGCGCAGCCTCCATCCGCCCCGCAGCCAGCCGCTCCCCCGTCCGCCCCGCTGTGGCCCGCGCCAGCCGCAGCCGCGTCTTTGCCGTCGGAGCCTGACCCCTTTTCAGACGACCC
>DASWWB010000246.1:0-4786 GCA_036406115.1 Herpetosiphonaceae bacterium | reverse complement strand
GCGCTCGCTCAAACTAGTCTTTGAGCGCCATGGCTTCGCCCTGACCGCCAGCAGCGCTTCGGATCTGGTGCTGGACGCGGCGGCGGCCGATTGGGATGTGCTGTTCGCCGTCGATCCGCTCCACGAAGCGCTGAATGGCGATTCCGCCGCCCTCGCCCAGCCCTGGCAGGGCATGCGGGGCTTCGCCTTCTACTGCCGCACCGAGGATGGCCGGCCATGCCCGTGATCCTCCGCTCACGGCTCCGGCGGGCCCTGTTAGGCGCCGGCTTGGCGATTCTCCTGGCGCTGCTCGCCGCCAGTCCCGCGCTGGCTTGCTCATACAAAATCGTCAAAACGATTACCGTGACGTGCGTGCCCAAGCGCGCCCTGGCGCTCGCCCCCGCCGGCCAAACTGCGGAGCTGCGCTTTGTGTCCCAGGACTGGGAGGAGCCCGCCGCTGCGGCGCGCCGGGTTTGGGATGGCGCGGTCGCAGGCTGCGCCGAGCCGCCGCTGGCCGACCAGCCGGCGATCGAGCAGTTGCTCGGCCAGCGCATGCGCGAGCAGGATTTTTTCGTGGGCTCTGATCTGTATCTGTCGGAGGAGAGCTTCGACGGGATGGTCGCCGCCAGCCTGGCGGGCGACGGCTGCCATGCGATCAAATCGGAGCCCGTCGGCGCCTGGCACCTGGCCTACGACGCGCTGCGCGACTATTGCGTGCTGGAGTCATTCGGCGGCGGCGGGATGTGTCCGAGCGCGGTGGTTTCGTCCGGCGCCTATCTCAATCACCTGCTCACCGATCCGGCGACGCGCGGCGCTTCGTTCGCAATCCTGACCCTGGCCGGGCTGCTGCTCGGGTTCGTCCTCGCGGCGCTCAACCGCGCCGGCCACCTCTGGCTGTTCATCCTGCCAAGCCGTTTTACCGTCGCCATGCCCATGCTGGCGTTCGTGTTCTATGTCCTGGTCGGGCCGTTGAGTCTGGGACTCGTTCCCTACGTGCGGATCGGCGACGCATCCGGCCCCGATCGCGTGCTGTTCCTGTGGGCGATCGGGATTCTCGTCGGCGGAGTCCTGCTGCTGTTCGCGCGCCGCTGGGTCACGCCGCTGATCACGGCCGGCCAGCTTGTGGTCGTGCTGGGGCTGGTCGGGCTCGGCCTGCTGACCAACCCTTCGTTTTACTGGGGCTATGTGCTGCCGCGCGTGGCCGCCTGGTATGCGCTGGCCTGCGCCGCCCAGTACGCGGCCATCCGCCTCGGCTCGCCTGCGGCCCGGCACGACGCTGTGCCGGAGCCGCCGACGCCTACAGGATGACCGCCGCCCGCTGCGGCAGCGCCGCGACGATCGCCGCCCCGACCTCGCCGGTCGTCCGCGCGCTCCCGGCCGGCGCCAGGTCCGCCGGCAGGATGCCGCGCTCCAGCACCGCGCCCACCGCCGCCTCGATCGCCGATGCCTCCTCGGCCAAGCCCAGCGAGTGGCGGAGCAGCATCGCCACGCTCAAAATGGTGGCGATCGGGTTGGCCACGCCCTTGCCGGCGATGTCCGGCGCGCTGCCATGGATCGGCTCGTACAAGCCCAGCCTGCCCTCGCCCAGCGAGGCCGACGGCAGCAGCCCCAGCGAGCCGGCCAGCATCGAGGCTTCGTCGGTCAGGATGTCGCCGAACATGTTCTCGGTCACGATCACGTCGAAGTCGGCCGGCCGCCGCAGCAGGTGCATGGCGCAGGCGTCGACCAGGATGTGCTCCAGTTTGATCTCGGGATATTCGCGCGCCACCACGTCTGTCGCCACCCGCCGCCACAGCCGCGAGGTCTCCAGCACGTTGGCTTTGTCCACCGAGGTGACGACGCCCCGCCGCCCCAAGGCCAGCTCGCAGGCCCGCCGCACGACCCGCGCGATCTCGCTGGTGGTGTAGACGCAGGTGTCGACCGCCCGCTCCTCGTTGTAGCTCACCGACGCCAGCTCTTTGGCGCCGAAGTAGATGCCGCCGGTCAGCTCGCGCACGACCAGCACGTCCACCCCGCGCACCAGCTCCGCCCGCAGCGGCGAGCGGTCCGCCAGCGCCGGATGGACCGTCACCGGCCGCAGGTTGGCGTACAGGCCCAGGGCTTTGCGGATGCCCAGCAAACCCTGCTCCGGCCGGACTTTGGCCCGCGGGTCGTCCCACTTCGGCCCGCCCACCGCGCCCAGCAGCACGGCGTCAGCCCCCTGGCAGATCGCCAGTGTCTCCTCGGGCAGGGCGCTGCCGGTGGCGTCGATCGCGCAGCCTCCCAGCAAGCCCTCCCGCAGCTCGAATTGGTGCCCCCACTGCGCCCCGATCGCCCGCAGGACGTTCAGGCCCTCCGCCACGACTTCCGGCCCGATGCCGTCGCCCGGTAGCACTGCGATTGTCGCTTTCATGCCGCCACCTCCGCTACGGTGTCCACCCGCGCCGGCGCCGCCGCCTCGAAGGCCGCGATGGCTTCGTCCTGCGCCTGGAGGTAGCCCAGCTGGTCAACGCCGTGCAGCAGGCAGTGCTTGGAGAAGGCGTCGATCGGGAAGCCCACTCGCTGGTTGTCGTTGATCACGATCTCCTGCGCCGCCAGATCCACGGTGATCTCGGTGTAGGGGTCCTCCTCGCAGAGGCTGAAGAGCTGGCGCAGGGTCTCCGGGTCCACCACGATCGGCAAGAGCCCGTTCTTCAGCGCGTTGCCCTTGAAGATGTCGGCGAAGTAGGTCGAGACGACGGCCTTGAAGCCGAACCCGGTCAGGGCCCACGGCGCATGCTCCCGCGATGAGCCGCAGCCGAAGTTGTCCCCCGCCACCAAAACGCCCGCCCCCTGCGCCTCCGGCCGGTTCAGGACGAAGTCGGGATTTTTACGCCAATCAGCGAATAAACCATCAGCAAGACCATCTTTATTCGTAAATCGTAAAAAGCGGGCGGGAATGATAGCATCAGTGTCGATATTCTCAACTGGGACAGCGACACAGCGGGCGCGAAACGTGTCTACCTTTGGCATGGTTCATTCCTCCAGAAAAATTGATGAGTTTATGCACTACCGCTTGCAAACGCATGTGCGGTATCGTATACTGGCAGTAACAGAACACAAGTGCTCCCGCGCTGCGCCAACAGCCGGGAGCATGGCACTGGCGTTAGGACCGCCAGCACGCGGGGCATTGTAACACGCCCCGTGCGTGCTGCTTCCCTCCGCCCGGATCTCCCGGGCGTTGTTGTTTCTTGGGAGGATGCAGTATGGCTATCGTTGAACGCGACGGATTCCCCGGCAAGATTTGCAATCGTTGCGGGGAGTGGAAGCCGGTGATGGGATTTGCCATCAAACGCGCCTCGATGCTTAGGGGCGGCGATGGTTATTTGGGAACCTGCAAGGTTTGCCACAACGCCCAGCAGCGCGCCGAGAAGCGCATGACACCCGAAGAATTGCGGGCTAAGCGCACTAAGCCGCCAACTATCACTGAATGCGACGGTGTATCCGGCAAAACCTGTACCAGATGCAATGTCTGGAAACCGTTGATTGGATTTTCGCCGAGACTGGAGCATGGCAAACCTACTGGTGATGGTTTTCAAAATATCTGTAAAGCCTGTCGAAGTGCAACAGAGCTTGAGAAATATCATCTTTATCCTGATTACAAACGAGCAACGAATAGAGCACGTTATATTGCCAATAGAGCCGAGCGTCTTATAAGAATGCGTGAATACCACGCTAAGTATCGAGATAGATTAGTCGCTAAAAATCGTGAATATTGGGCTGCCAATAAAGAATATAAAAATGAAGCTCGCAGATTAGATCGTGCTTCGAATCCAGAAAAATATAGAGAAATTGATCGTCGGTATAGCTTAAGGTATAGAGATAAAATAAATGAATATGGGCGAATGTATCGACGAAAGAATCCGGAAAAGATACGTTGGTATAACCGTCGATATCGTGAACAGAATCCGCAAAAAACTGCTGAGATGGAAAATCGTCGTCGAGCGCGTAAAATGAATGCTCCTGGATCACACACTATCACTGAATGGGAAGCTCTGAAGCTTCGCTACGATTACACCTGCCTTTGCTGTGGTCGGAGTGAGCCAGAAATCAAGCTCACGCGAGACCATATTGTTCCGCTTGTTAAACATGGCAGTGACTATATTGATAACATTCAGCCACTCTGCCGGTCTTGCAATAGCTCTAAGAACGTCAAAATCGTTGATTACCGTCCTAATTGGTCAGATAGCGAAGAATGATCGATTGCAGGCGATGATGAGATTATCATCGCCTGCGATTTATTTACAATAGCAACCTTGGATCTGCGACAGCTCCTGCAACTGCCGATGCAACAGCAGTAATTGGACTTGCGAGAAAAGTTCTGCTTCCTGGACCTTGTCGGCCTTCAAAATTTCTGTTTGAGCTGCTTAAGGCGTATTTTCCTGCTTCCACGACTTCTCCATTCATTGCGAGACATAAAGCGCATCCCGCCTCCCGCCACTCCGCCCCCGCCGCCTTGAAAATCTCGTGGAGCCCTTCGGCCTCGGCCTGCTGCTTGACGCGCTGGGAGCCGGGGACGACGAGCATGCGCACATTGCCGGCGACCTTGCGGCCCTGGATCAGGTTGGCGGCGGCGCGGAGGTCCGTGATGCGCGAGTTCGTGCAGGAGCCGATAAAGACCACATCGATGGGATGGCCGAGGAGCGGCTGATCGGGCTGGAGGCCCATGTAGGCGAGGGCCTTGTCGAGCGTGGCGCGCTGGCCGGGGTCGGCGTAGCGGTCGGGCGAGGGAATGCGGCCGGTGATCGGCATGCCCATGCCGGGGTTCGTGCCGTACGTGATCATGGGC
>DASWWB010000245.1:0-8970 GCA_036406115.1 Herpetosiphonaceae bacterium | reverse complement strand
GGGCGAGCAGTACTCGCCGGTCGAGCTGGCCGCCGCCGCGTTCAAGCTGCTGCTGGCCGAGCCGGACATGAACGAGGCCGATCCGCTGTCCGCCCCCGAGCCGGAGCTGGAGTACGACCGCCGCGACGGCCGCGACCGCCGCGACCGCAACCGGGGCCGCGAGGAGCGCGCGCCGCGCAACCGCTCGTTCACCGAGGCCGGCATGACCCGGCTCTTTGTCGATGTCGGCCGCGAGCAGGGCGTCCGCCCCGCCGATATCGTCGGCGCCATCGCCAACGAGTCCGGCCTGCCCGGCCGCTCGATCGGCGCGATCGACATCTTCGACAGCTTCACCTTTGTCGACGTGCCCGACGACGCCGCCAACCGCGTCCTCCAGGCCCTCTCGAAGACCCAAATCCGCGGCCAGAAGATCAGCCCGACCCTGGCCCGGCCGCGCGGCAAGTAAGGGATCGGGGATCAGGCGCCAGGGGAGCTGTTTGGATAATATGAAACGGGGCGGCATCAGTGGAAGCTGATGCCGCCCCGTTTCGTATTGCTTCCGAACGTAGGGAGATTGGCCGAACTGGCCTGACCCCTGATCCCTGGCCCCTGATCCCTACTGCTGCGTCTGCGCCGTCAGCAGCTTCATCTCCAGGCGGATATTGTCGGCGGGCAGCTCGACGACCATCGTCAGGCTGGTCGGATTCTGGATCGGCAGCGTCAGGTCCAGGCTGGTCTGGCCGCCGGGCGGCAGGGTGGCCGCCGCGTCGCCCTGGGCCGCGTAGACCGTGCCGGTCTGATCAGTGAAGCGAAAGGCTGAGAGCGGCACTTTCAGCGCCTTCTTGCCATTGTTGCGGACCGTGCCCTTGACCTGGAGGCCGCCGGCCACCGCTTGCAGCTGCTGGATGTCGACCTTCAGCGCGTCATTGGTGACGACCGGCGTCATCGGCACCACCGCCTCGCCGCCCTGGAGCCGGGCGACCGTGGTTTCGCTCAGCGCCTGGATCGGCGCCGGCAGCGGCACGATCGGCTCGCCGGCAGTCGCCTTAGCGGATTCAGTGGCGCCTTGCGCCGCGAAGCGCGTCTGGAGCACCGTCTGGCCGGCTGGCGTGCAGGCCCGGATGGACACCAGCAGAATCAACAAAAACCCCACCCCCAGGCCGAGGGTCATCGGTGACGGGCCGCGCCCGCTCCCGCTATCAAACATCGAAAACCTCCTTGACAGGCGCTCGTCAAGCCGAGCGCACCCGGTATTGTACCGCAAGGCGCGCCCGGCGACCTGTCTGGAGGATTAACGCGGGGGCGGCTCGCCCCGTTGCCGCGCCATGCCCCAGGCCGACAGGCCGAAGCCGCCGACCGCGATCAGCAGCAGGATCAGCGGCGTCAGGGGGATGCCGGCGACGCTGGCCTGCTGCTTGGGGGCTGCGGCGGGGGCTCCTGCTGGCGTCGGCGCCGGGGTGGGCGGGCCGGCATTGATCGGATCGGGCGGCGGCGGATACCCGCCGAGCGGCGGGGCGGGCGGCTCAGCCAGCGGGGGCGGCGCGGGCGGGGGATCGATGCCGAGGACCGGCGTGGTCGTCAGGGGCGTGCGCCGCACCGATTCGCCTAGCGGCTGGCCGAGGACCGAGCGGATCCGCTCGCGGGCCTCTTCGCTGGTCTGCTCGACGATCTGGCCCTGCGCGTCGGGCGCCAGCAGGCGGTCGTCGATTATCTCGTAGACCGCCTCGCCGTACAGCCCGCTGACCTTCCAGGCCGCGACGCCCGAGTCATCGGGATCGAGGAAGATGAGCACCCGGGCGCCGTCCTTGAAGCGATCGCCGGGGCCGGGGACCGAGCCGCAGTCGCCGGCGCCGGTCGGGATCCGCTGGCGATTGTTGATCGTGAGCGCGAGGTCTGCCGGCGGCGGCGTGAAGATCTCGTCGACCTCCAGCTCAATCGCGTCCTCGGTGCCGTTTTTGAAGGTTCCGATTGCCGCTATGGTGGCGGACTCCGCCCACAGCTCCAGGGTCGGCGGCAGGCCGCTGCACGCCGCCGCCCTGCCGGCAGGCCAGGCGAGCGCCGCCAGCGCCGCCAGCCCGATCATCCATCGTCGCATACAAGCCTCCTCAACTGCGATGCGGCCAGTCTAGCAACGGGGCGGGCCGCCGAGGCTCAACGCCCGCTGACAGGCTGCTCGCGTTCCGGTGACGGCGCGAGCCGCCTGGGCGCCGCGGTTGTCCGCCGCGCGCGGGATGGGCGGTTCGGCCTGGCGACCGATGGCTGGCGGCCGGCGGGGTTGGCTGCGTTTGCGTTCAACCCTCACCCGTGCTATAATCTCCGGGCCTTTCCTGCTCCGCAGCGGGTTAATCGGTCACGCACCCGAGATTCGACGTGTGGGGCAATCATTCCATAGGAAGGAGGTGAATACGTGCGTCTATACGAACTCATGACGGTTTTGCGTCCTGATTTGGGCGGCGAAGATGACATCAACGCTCAGATCGAGACTCTCCAGGGTTATATTACCAACCAGGGTGGCTCAATCACTTCGATCGACCATAGCGCCCCGTGGGGCCGCCGCAAGCTGGCCTATCCCATCAAAGACTATGTGGAAGGCTACTATGTGCTGACCCATTTCGAGCTGGATCCCAAGAGCCTGCCCGAAGTTGAGCGCAGCCTTAAATTGGCCACTCCCGTTTTGCGATATCTGCTCACCCAGCCACGCAAGCGTTAATCAGGGAGGCCGGTGATGGCAAAAGACTTAAATAAAGTGATGATCATTGGGCGTTTGGGCAAAGATCCTGAGATGCGCTTTACCCCAAGCGGCAGCCCGGTCACCAACTTCACAGTTGCCGCCGGCCGCCAGTGGAAAGATCCGAGTGGCGAAAACCGGGAAGAAACTGAATGGTTTTCTGTGGTTGTTTGGAACAAATTAGCTGAAATTTGCAATCAATATTTGTCCAAAGGCAGCCGGGTCTACATCGAAGGTCGACTCCAAACCCGCTCGTGGGATGATCAGCAGACGGGTGAGAAAAAATACCGGACTGAGGTTGTCGCCAGCGATATGATTATTCTGGATAGCCGGGCCGAAAGCTCGGGTGCCCCGCGAAGTTCCGGGCGTGACCGGGACTCCGCCTCCCAGGAATATGGGCGAGGCGGCGGCGGCGGCGGCAGCTACGGCGGCTCGGGCGGCGGCTTCGCCGGACCCGACGTCGGCGACGACGACATTCCCTTCTAAAACCAGCAGGAGCATGGCATGTCTGATCAAGGTGGGACGCGCCGCCGTTTCGGCGGGCGTCGCAAATATACGCCCCGGCGCAAGGTTTGTGTCTTTACGGCCGAAGGCATCGTGCCCGACTACAAAGATATTAAGCGCTTGCAGCGGATGGTCTCGGATCGCGGCAAGATCCTGCCGCGCCGACGCACCGGCACGTGTGCCAAGTACCAGCGCCGCCTGACCGTTGAGATCAAGCGCGCCCGCCACCTGGCTTTGCTGCCATTCGTGGCGGAAAACACCAACCGCTAAACGCCGTTGATGACGGCTATCGACGGACCAAGGCACAGTCGCGTTTACGCCCTGTGCCTTCTTGTTTAGGTTTTTCGCGAGGGAACTATGGCAAAACAGCGCAAGCAGAATATTCAGCACAGCGCGCCAATGACCAAGCGGCAGCAGGCGCGTTGGGAGAAGGAGCGCCAGGATCAGCGGCGCGTCCTGCGGCTGGTCGGCGCCGGCCTGGCCCTGGCCCTGGTCATCCTGGTCGGCGGCATCTTGTGGGATAAGGTCTATCAGCCCAACAAGACGGTGGCGACGGTCGGCACCCAGGAGATCTCCAACGGCGATTACCAGGTCTTCCGCCAGATCACCCAAGCCCAGCGCGTGCTCAGCACGGTCGCCCAGATGCAGCAGATGCAGCAGTTCGGCCAGGTGGGCGGCGATTACACCACCCAGATTCAGGCCGACATCGCGGCGCTCAAGCAGAAGAACGCGCCGGTCGATTATTTCATCCTCGATCAGATTATCAACAATCGCCTGATTACCGACGGCGCCGCCGCCGAGTCGCTCGCGGTGACCGACGACGAAGTCAAGCTCAAGCTGGCCGAGTCCTTCCCCGCGCTGGGCGATGAGAATCCGATGGCGCCGATCACGCCGACCGCGACGATCACCGGCACCAATCCCATCACCGGCACCGGCGCCCTGACGCCGACGCTGACCCCGACCCCCGCCGGCACGCCCACCCCCACGCCCACGATCACGCTGCCCCAGGCCCAGAACCGCGTGACCGCCGGCGTCTCGAACTACTACAGCCAGCTCAAGGAGTTCATCGAGAATCCGAACTCGAACTACGGCAGCGCCACGCTGCCCTTCACGCTGGAGCAGTTCAACACCTATCTGCTGGAGCAGCAGCGGATCGATATGCTGCGCACCAAGCTCGGCGAGAAGCTGGTCACCGAGGACAAAGCGGTCAAAGAGCCTTTCGCCGATGTCGATCAGATCTTCATCCGCGTGACGGTGGCCCCGACCGCGACCGCTGCCGTCAGCGAGACGCTTTGGGCCTCGGGCGAGTCCAAGATCAAGCAGCTCTACAACTCGGTCCAGAAGGGCGCCGATTTCGGCGATCTGTCCGCCCGCGAGTCGGAGACCGGCAGCAACCTCGACGGCATGCAGCCGCTCGCCAACTTCGCCAGCCTGTCGATCACCGATCCGATCTCGACCCAGCAGATCGGCGTGGTGGGCCAGCCCTACCGCTCCGAGGTCGGCTGGCACCTGGTCCGGGTCAACGCCCGCGAGGACCGGCCGAGCCAGAGCGATCTGGAGACCAAGCGCTCCGAGGCTGTGACCAACTGGATCACCGCGCAGCGCGAGAAGACCGGCGTCCAGCGCTTCCCCGAGCCGACGCCGACCCCGGCGCCGCCGACCACCGACCCGGCTCTGCTGCCGGCGACGGTCGATCCGGCCGCCACGCCGACGGTCGATCCCGCCGCCCCGACCACGGCCCCGGCTGAGACCGCCGCCCCGGCCGAAACCGCAGCGCCGGCGACCCCGACGCCCTAATCCTCTGCCGCCAGGGCGCCGATCGTCGGATCGGCGCCCTGGCGCGCTGGCTGCCATAGCAAGGAGTTTGCATGAACCGCTGGTCAAGTGCGCGCTCGCTCGGTGTGTGGCTCAGCGTCTTGCTGATGCTCGGGCTATGGGCGGGCGCCGCCGTCGCCGCCCAGACCCTGGCCGCCCAGCTCGCCGGCCCGCCCGGCGCCTGGCCGATCACCCTGCGCTCATTTGGCCTGCTGCTGGCCACCCTCGCCGGCCTGTCGCTTGGCGGCGTGCTGCTCTACCGGATCCTCAGCGCCTGGACCCTGCACTATCAGATCGATCGCAACGCGGTGACCATCCGCTGGCTCGGCAACTCCTGGGTCGTGCCCATGGACCGGATCGCCGCGATCGAGGTCGGGCTGGAGCGGGCCCGCCTGCCGCTGCTGGGCGCGCTCTCGTTCGGCTACCGGCGCGGCGTGGGCCGCACCGCCGAGGGCGAGCCGCTGCACCTGTTCTCGGCGGCGCCGCTCAGCCGCTCGGTGATCCTGCGCACCAGCGGCGCGGCCTACGCGATCTCGCCCGCCAACCGCGACGCCTTCGTCCAGGAGGTCGAGGGCCGGCGCGGGCTGGGCGTGGTCCAGTCCCAGGCCGAGGGCGTGGCCCGCACCAAGCTGGTCAGCTACCCCTTCTGGACCGACCGGCTGGTGCGCGGGCTGCTGGGGGCCGGGCTGCTGTTCAACCTGCTCCTGTGGGCGATTTTGTCCTGGCGCTACGCCATGCTGCCGCCCGAGGTGGCGCTGCGCTTCGACGCCTCGGGCTCGGCGGTCGGCGTCGCGCCGCGCGAGCAGCTGCTGGCGCTGCCGCTGATCGGCCTGCTGGTGCTGCTGGCCAACGCCGCCGTCGGCGTCTGGGTCCATCGTTTCCTGCGCATCGGCGCGCTGCTGCTGCTGATCGGCGCGCTGATGAGCCAGCTGCTCCTCGCCGTGTCGCTGCTTGGGGTGATGCTCCAGTAGTTGCGACCAGCCATCAGTTGCCAGCTGTCAGCTATCAGGCCCAGTTGGAACCATCTCGTGTATCGCCTGGCTAGCAGCGGCGCCTCTGGCAGCGCGATGCGTCGCGCCGCCGCGCCTGATAGCTGACAGCTGATAGCTTGTCCATCCCCGCGCTGCCACTGATCCCCGATTTCCCCTCCCCAAGCCGCCGCTCCTCTGCTATGATGGGGCCCCGCTCCGCCCGCCCGGCCGGTGCGGTCCCGTGTGTCACAGCAGGCCATTCGCCTTCGTGGGTTGATCAGCCAACCTGGAAAGGAGCGGCGCTATGCAGAAGCGCAAAGCGGCGGCCAATGTTTTCATGGAGCAAAATGTGTTGCAGGACGCGGACGAGCCCTTCCCCGTCGACCAGCTGCAAGCGGCGGCGGAGATCTCGGCGGGCGGGATGCCGGGCGGATACGCCGCCCCGGCGCCCCAGGCGGCGTTCGGCGGCGCGGCCATGCCGGCGCCGATGCGCCCGCCAGCGCCCCAGGAGCGCCAGCGCCAGGACCGCGCCTCCTACGCCCCGGCCCAGTCCGGCCTCAAGACCTCCGAGGAATTGCAGCTTGAGAAAGAGCCGATCGCGGTCCGCGAGACCGGCCTGCTGTTCTGGCGGCGGGTGGTCGTGCCGCCGAATGTCTATGTCGTCCACACCAGGATCGGCCGCGCCGATCCTGTCACCCTCGGCCTGGGCCGCTCGTTCCGCTACAATCCCAACACCGACGCCTATCTCGTCGTTCCCGCCGCGATGCAAACGATCGGCATCGTCGCCAACTGCATCAGCAAAGAAAAACAGGGCATCAATATCCTGGCCTACGTCCAGTGGCAGATCAATGATTTCGGCGTCGCCTACCGCAAGCTGGACTTCTCCGACACCCGCGACCCGCTGGGGATCGTCAACGCCCAGCTCCGCGAGCAGGCCGAGGCCGCGATCAAAGACAAGATCGCCACGATGAGCGTCGAGGAGGTCCTGACCGACAAAGAGCCGATCATCGACGAGCTGACTACCAGGCTCAAAACCGTCGCCGAGGGCCGCCAGGAGCGCGACAAGGCCGCCGACGAGGGCTTGGGGATCAAGATTGTCACGGTCCAGATCAAAGAGGCGATTGTCAGCTCGCAGCGGCTGTGGACCGACTTGCAGGCGCCGTTCCGCTACGAGCAGGAGCGCATCGCCCGCATCAGCTACCTCTCGATGCAGGATCAGATCCGCCAGAAAGAGCTTGAGACCCGCCAGGTCGCCGAGACCAGCGAGGCCGAGAGCGTGGTCGTGATCGAGCGCACCAAGCAGACCAAGCAGACCGAGGCCTTGGAGCTGCGGCTCAACCAGGAGGCGGTCCGCTTCCTCAAGGAGCAGGAGACCTCGCGCGCCCGGCTCAAGGAGCAGGAGCAGACCACGGTCATCCAGCGCGAATCCGAGCAGCGGCTCCAGCTCCAGGCCGCCCGCGCCGAGCAGGAGGCCCGCCTGGAGGCGCTGCGCCGCGAGCAAAGCGCGCTGTTGGAGCGGGCCCGGCTCGACGCCGATGCCAGCGTCCAGCAGAAAACCGTCCAGGTCGAGCGGGAGCTGAGCGAGCTGGCCGAGCAGGCGCGGCTGGCGGGGGCGCAGCTCGAATCCCAGCAGGCTGATCTCCAGCGTCAAACCGCGCTGGCCCAGGCCGAGGCGGCGTTCAATCTGCTGGAGGCCGAGCAGGCCGAGGCGCTCCAGGCCCGCCGCCAGGCCGCCGCGCTGGAGCACGTCCGCCGCGAGACCGCCGCCCGGCTGGAGCAGGAGGCCGCCGGCCACCGCGTGGCCCTCGACTACGAGCGCGGCCGCGCCGAGCTGGCCCGGCTGGAGCAGGAGACCCGCAATCTGATCAGCGAGCGCGACCTGTCGAGCCAGCTGATCGCCCGCCTGCCCGAAATCGCCTCGCACATGCCCGATGTCGACGAACTGCGCATCCTCCAGACCGGCGAGAACGGCGCCGACGCCCTGACCGCCTTCCTGGCCCGGATCATGGCGGTCGCCGAGCAGCTCGGCTTGCCGCTGCGGCCGGGCGGCAGGCCGAACGGCGGCGGCTCCAACGGCGGCGCGGCGTAGATTGGTTGTCCGCGGCCCCTGGCTCGCGTCGAGCCAGGGGCCGCGCGCTGCGAGGAGCCTCCGCTATGTCGATCGACCCGCCCGTTTTTCGGATCGGCGAACGTGTGCGCACGACGCGCAACGAGCGCCGCCGCACCCCGCGCTGCGGCTTCATCCGCGCGACCGCCTGGCACCACAAAGGCGAGCACTGGATGTATTTCCTGGCCGAGGGGCGCAAGAAAATCCCCACGCGCTACCTGGCGAGCGACCTGGAGCCATTTGGAATGCCGCTGCCGCCGGACGCGCCGGGCACGATAGTCTGGCTGAACGGCGTCTCTAGCGCCGGCAAATCGACGCTGGCCCGCCGCCTGCTGCCGCTGCTGCCGGCCAGCGCCCGCCATTTCGATCTCGACGCCTTCGCCCTGCCGGCTGGCGACCAGGAAGCGCCCGCCGGCCGGTTCCTCAATCCGACCCAGCTGGCGTTTTTGCGCGAGATCGAGCGCCACGCCGACGCCGGCGGCTGGGCGGTGGTCGACTACATCTTTTTCGATCATCTGCGGGCGCTGGAGGCGATGGGCCGCTTCGCCCGGCGGCGCGTTTATTTCGCGGAGCTGTTTTGCCCGCTGGCGGAGCTGGAGCGGCGCGCGGCGGCGCGGGGCGACCGGCGGCCCGATCAAGCCCGCGGCCAGTTCGCCCCGACGTACGTCCCCTGGCGCTACGACCTGCGCCTCGACAGCTCGGCGGCGCCCTTGCATCTCGCCGGCGCGATTATCGATCATCTTGCCGCCGCCGAGCCGGCCGGCGCCTTCGCCGCTAATCTGGCGCTGGTGGCCGAGCTCTGTGATTGGCGGCGGCCTGGCGCAGGAACGGCGGATTGACGCGCGGCCAGAGGTGCAGCGCCATCG
>DASWWB010000244.1:0-3037 GCA_036406115.1 Herpetosiphonaceae bacterium | reverse complement strand
ACGCGCTGCTGGCCTGGGAGGCCGGCGCGGCGGCCGAGCGCAGCATCGCGCTCTGGGTGCCGAACACGCCCCAGCCGCGCACGCTGGCGCGCGGGACCATGCCGCGCTGGCGGCCGCAGCCCTAGCGGACGGGCGGGGCCGCAGCCTCAGTCCGATCGTCGCCGGGCGGCCGGAGGCTATTCGTCTTCCTCGTCGAAGACGCCCTCCAGCCGCCCGACGGCGCCGCCGCGCACGCGCCTGCTGACCGTGCCGAACTCGCCGCGGCGGAAGACAATCTTGCCCTCGCACATTGTCATCATCACCTGGCCGCGCATCTCCTGGCCCATCAGCGGCGTGTTCTTGCCCTTGGAGGCCAGCATGTCGGGGGTGACCGTCCAGCTGGTGCTGGGGTCGAAAATCGTGAGGGTCGCCGGGTCGCCGGGGCCGAGCGCGATCGGCAGGACGCCGATGACGCTGGCGGGGCCGATCGTCAGGCGGGCGATCAGCTCGACCACGTCGATCTGCATTGTGTTGACCAGGGTCATGACCATCGGCAGGGCCAGCTCCAGCCCGGTGAAGCCGGGCGCGGACTGGGCGTACTCGCACTCCTTGTCGACCGCCGAGTGCGGCGCGTGGTCGGTGGCGATCGCATCGATCGTGCCGTCGCGCAACCCCTCGATCAGCGCCAGCACATCATCGGTGGTGCGGAGCGGCGGGCTGACCCGGGTGCGGGTGTCGTAGGGCGCCAGGCGGGTCGGATTGTAGGGGCCGCCGCCGTTCCACGGCACCATATTGCCCATCACCCAGCGGTCGGTGAGCGTGAGGTGGTGGGGCGTGACCTCGGCGGTGACCTGGATGCCGCGGGCTTTGGCGGCGCGGATCAGCTCGACGCCGCCGGCGGTGCTGAGGTGGCAGATGTGGAGCCGGCCGCCGGTCTCCTCGGCCAGCGCGATGTCGCGGGCGATCATCACCTCCTCGCCGGCCGCCGGCCAGCCAGTCAGGCCGAGCCGGTTGCTGACGGCGCCGGCGTGCATGGCGGCGCCGCGCACCAGGCTGAGGTCCTCGCAGTGGTTCATCACCGGCAGGCCGGTCATTTTGCTGTAGAGCAGGGCCTGTTTCATGATGTGGGCGTCCCAGACCGGGGCGCCGTCGTCGCTGAAGCCGCGGGCGCCGGCGTCGGCCAGCTCGCCGAGCGGCGCCAGCACCTTGCCCTCGCGGCCCAGCGTCACCGCGCCGATCGGCAGGACATGGATGGAGCCGTGGCGGGCGGCGATGTCGTACTGCTGGCGGATCATCGGCGCCGAGTCCAGGGCCGGATTGGTGTTGGGCATGGGGCAGATCGTCGTGTAGCCGCCGCGCACCGCCGCCTCCATGCCGGTGGCGATCGTCTCCTTGCCCTCGAAGCCGGGCTCGCGCAGGTGGGTGTGGATGTCGACGAAGCCCGGCGTGACGAAGCAGCCGGCGGCGTCGATGATCTCGACGTCGTCGCCGTAGTTGGCGGGGCTCATGGCGAAGTCGATCACCTCGCGCACGACATTGTCTTCCAGCAGCAGGTCGCCGACGGTGGCGGTTTTGCGCTCCGGGTCGATGATGCAGCCATTCTTGATGATGATGCGCGCCATTGGTGCGGCTCCTCGCTAAGGGTTTGACGGGTTGTGTTCCGGCGGGGTTTTAGGGGCCAGGGCTCAGGGGCCAGGGATCAGGTCAGACTTGGCATTGGTGCAGATCGCCCGCCGCCTCCGGGCTGCTTGTGGCTCAGGCCGCGCCCGCCGCCATGCCGTCCGGCCTGACCCCTGATCCCTGATCCCTGATCCCTCCGATCATCCATCCCGCGCCAGCAGGTAAAACAGGGCCATGCGCACGGCGACGCCGTTGGTGACCTGGGCCTCGATCACCGAGTGGGGGCCGGTCGCCACGTCGGCGGCGATCTCGACGCCCTCGTTCATGGGGCCGGGGTGCATCACGATCACCTTGCGGCTGGCGCGCTTGACCCGCTCGGCGTTGAGGCCGAAGCGCCGGGTGTACTCGCGCAGTGACGGCAGCAGGCCGCCCTCCATCCGCTCGTGCTGGAGGCGCAGGGCCATCAGAACGTCGGCGCCCTCGGCGGCCTCGTCGAGGTTGTGCGAGAGCGTGACGTTGGGCCAGGTCGTCTGCCAGAAGTGGGCCGGGCCGAGCAGCGTCGGCGGCGCGCAGAGCGTCACCTTGGCGCCCATCGTCGTCAGCGCCCACAGGTTGGAGCGCGCCACCCGGCTGTGGAGGATGTCGCCGACGATTACGATCTTCTTGCCCTCGACCTCGCCCAGCCGCTCGTGGATGGTGAACAGATCGAGCAGGGCCTGCGAGGGATGGGCGTGGCGGCCGTCGCCGGCGTTGAGCACCGAGCCGCGGAAATGCTGGGCCACCAGGTAGGGCGCGCCGCTCTGTGCGTGGCGCAGCACGATGTAGTCGGCGCCGAGCGCCTGGACCGTGCGCACCGTGTCGACCAGCGACTCGCCCTTCTTGACGCTGGTGTCCTTGGCGCCGACCGTCAGCACGTTGGCCGAGAGCGCCTTGGCCGCCAGCTCGAACGAAACCCGGGTGCGCGTGCTCTCCTCCCAGAACATATTGACCACGATCTTGCCGCGCAGCGTCGGCACCTGCTTGATCGGCCGGGCCAGCACATCCTTCATCTGGGCGGCGGTGGACAGCACATGCTGGTACTCGGCGGCGGTCCAGTCATCCAGATCGAGGATGTGGCGGCGCGGAGCGAGCTGGGTCGATGTCATCAGGCTATTCCTCCATCGGATGGGCGCGCTCAGAGAGCCGGGCGCGCGCGCAGGGCGGCCTCGATAAAGGCGTCGATCTGGCCGGCGAACACATCGCGCGGATTGGCGGTGACCACGCCGGTCCGCGGATCCTTGACATACGAGCGCTTGGCGAAATGGTAGGAGCGCACCACCGAGCCCCAGGGATCGGCGGCGGTCAGGCCGCTGTCGAGCTGGCGCAGGCGCAGCCGGGCCTGGAGCAGGGCCCGGGCCAGCTCGCGCGCCGCCCGCTCGCTGACCGAGGCGGCGCTGGC
>DASWWB010000243.1:0-5730 GCA_036406115.1 Herpetosiphonaceae bacterium | reverse complement strand
CGCAACCAGCCCGCCGATGTCGGCGCGCTGCCCTACGGCCTGGCCGAGGCGCCGCCGCCGGCCCCGCGCACCTCGACGCGGGCGGTGATGGGGGCGGCGGTGCGCTCGCCGACCTTCTGGCTGCTGACCGCCACCTTCTTTATCTGCGGCGCCAGCTCCAACGGCGTGGTGGGCACCCACTTCGTGCCCCACGCGGTCGATCACGGCATGACGCAGGCCACCGCGGCGAGCGCCCTGGCCCTGATGGGGGTGATGAATTTCATGGGCACGCTGGGCTCGGGCTACCTGACGGACCGGGTCGATCCGCGCGTGCTGCTCGCCTGCTACTACGGGTTTCGCGGCGTCTCGCTGCTGTTCCTGCCGCTGGTCAACGGGCCCGTCGGGCTGGCTGTCTTTGCCGTGCTGTTCGGCCTCGACTACATCGCCACCGTGCCGCCCACCGCCGCGCTGGTGGCCGACACCTTCGGCCGGGCCAACGCCGGCACGGTTTTCGGCTGGGTGTTCTGCGCGCACCAGATGGGCGCGGCGCTGGCCGCCTGGTTCGGCGGCGTGGCCTACGAGCTGACCGGCGGCTACGGGCTGGCGTTTGTCACCGCCGGCATCCTGGCGATCACCGCGACCGGCCTCTCGCTGGGCATCCGCCGCCGGGCGGCGCCGGCAGCCGTCACCAGCGCCTGAGCCGCCGCCGGGGCGGGCGCAAGGAGCGCGCCCGCCCCGCAAACCCCGGCGAAGCAAGCGCCAATCTCCCCAACCCCAACGTCCCCGTCCGCTGGAAATGGCGGCGCGGCTCCCTGTCCTTCGCTCGACACCTATGCTATGCTAAGCGAGCCCGTCCTTAGGGAAATCGTTGCGATCCCCGGCCGGCGCGTCACTATCCCGAAGCTCCGGATGCCAATGGGCGATGCGCCGTCGTCGCCCTGCGTCTGGCGCGCGGCGGTCCTTTGATCCGATCAGTCACCACAGACAGGGGGCAGCATCCATGCACACCTTCTTTCGGCGAACCATATCGGCATGCATCGCGCTGGCGGTGCTAGCGGCGATTCTCGGCGCCAGCACCGCCAGGACGGCGGGGGCGCGCGAGCCGGACGGCCCGTCCCGCCGCAACATGGTCGATCCGGTCCTGGTGATCGACAAAACAGTGCAAAGCGCCACCGCCGGCGT
Source organism: Herpetosiphonaceae bacterium (assembly GCA_036406115.1). GTDB lineage: Bacteria > Chloroflexota > Chloroflexia > Chloroflexales > Herpetosiphonaceae > DASWWB01. The sequence goes on along the minus strand of DASWWB010000243.1, from coordinate 4,569 downwards.
TGACGCCGCGGACACCGTGCAATACCGCATCACGATCAATCACGCCGGCGGCAGCACCGCCGACGCCCACAACCTCAATGTGACCGACGATATGCCCGCCGCACTCCAGGGTACGGTCATCGCCAGCGCCCAGATCGGGGCCGTCAACGTCGCGGCGTCCTTCGCCATCAACGGCTCGGGCGATCTCGTCACCGTCGGCGATGTCGATCTGCCGCTCGGCCAGGTGCTGGTGATCAACCTCACGGGAACGGTGCGCAACACTGTCAACACCGGCGGCACCATCGCCAATGCCGCGACGGTGACCTGGCAAAACAGCGCGAACCAGCAGCTGCCGGGCTACACCGCCACCGATCTCGCCCCGTCGATCACGATTCCGCTGGTCTTCAGCGTGGTCAAATCGACCAACCCGCCCGTGACCGAGGTCGTCGTCGGCGCCACGGTCACCTACCAGCTGGCGACAACCGTGATCGAGGGCACCACCAATAACCTCCAGTGGGTCGATACGCTGCCGGCCGGCATGAGCTATGTCCCCAGCTCGCTTGTCGTGTCCAACGCCAACGGCATGACCGTCAACGGGCTCAACGTCAATCTGTCCGGCCAAACGCTGACAGCCCAGGCGACGAGCGTCATCAACCCCGGCAACGTCAACAATGCGGCCGCCGCTGACACCGATACCTTTTTCCTCACCTATCAGGCGACGGTCAATCCCGTTCCCGCCGGCACCGTGCTGACCAACGATGTCGACGCCTCTGCCAATCCGGGGCTCTCCGACAACAACAACAGCGCCAGCGTCACGGTCGTCGAGCCGGCGCTGCTGGTCAACAAGACCATCACGACAGCGACCGGCGGCGTCGATGCCGGCGACACGCTGCGCTACCAGATCCGCCTGACTCACGTTGCGGCGAACCAGGCCGGCGCCCATAACCTTAACATCAGCGACGATATGCCCGCCGCCCTCCAAAATGGCACGATCGTCAGCGCGATCGTCAGCGACGGCGTCAACAGCCGCAACGTGGCCGGCGCCCTGTCCATCAACGGCTCGGGCGATCTCGTGACTACGGGCGATATCGATCTGGCCATCAACACGAACGGCGCCGCCGACGAGAGCCTGACCATGGTTGTCCAGGGCACGGTGCGCGACGCCATCAGCCCCGGCGGCACGATCGCCAACGCCGCGACCGTGACCTGGCAAAACAGCGCGAACCAGCAGCTGCCGTCCTACACCGCCACCGGCCTCGCCCCGTTGATCACTATCCCGGCGCCGTTCGCGGTGGCTGCGTCCATCACGCCGCCGACAAGCGTGGTGGGCGTGGGCGATACGATCACTTACCAGCTGGCGACAACCGTGCTCGAAGGCACCACCAACAATCTTCAGTGGGCCGATACGCTGCCGGCCGGCGTGACCTATGTCCCCGGCTCGCTGAGCGTGGCCGACGCCAACGGCATGACCGTCAACGGGCTCAACGCTGATCTGACGGGCCAAATCCTGACGCTCCAGGCGACGAGCGTTGTCAACCCCGGCAACGTCAACAATGCGAGCGCCGTCGACAGCGACACCTTCCTGCTCACCTATCAGGTGACGGTCAATCCCGGCCCCAGCGGCACGGTGCTGACCAACGATGTCGACGCCTCGGCCGATCCCGGGCTCTCCGACAACAACAACAGCGTCAGTGTGACCGTCATCGCGCCGGAGCTGACGCTTGATGCGACCCTGCTCTCGTCCGGCTCAGGCGTCGACGCCGCCGACATCGTGTCCTACCAAATCGTCATCGCCCCGACCGGCACCAGCGGCGCCGACGCCAACAATCTGCTCATCACCGACACCTTGCCCATCCAGCTGCGCGACGTGTCGCTGGTGAGCGCGATCGTCAGCGACGGCGCGACCAGCACCAATGTGGCCGGCGCCTTCGCGGTCAGCGCGGGCGCGCTCCGCACCGTCGGCGACGTGGATTTGCAGCTCAACACCAACGGCGCGCAGGACCAGCGGCTGACCATCATCGTGACCGGCACGGTGGCGGATACCGTCACCCAAGGGGCGACGATCGCCAACAGCGCGACCGTGAGCTGGGCGAACGGCGCGGGCCAGCGCCGGCCGAGCTTCAGCGCGACCGACGCCGCGCCCGCGATCACCGTGCCGACGGTTTTCGCCCTCGCCAAGGCGCTCAGCCCGCCGGCGAGCGCGGTCAATGTCGGCCAGGAGCTGACCTATCACTTGACGACGACGCTCCTCGAAGGCACCACGACCAATGTCGAGTGGGTTGATACGCTGCCGGCCGGCGTGACCTACGTGCCAGGCTCCGCCACCGTCAGCGCCGCCAACGGCATGACCGTCAATGGGCTCGGCGCCGATCTGACGGGCCAGATTCTGACCATCCAAGCCGCCAGCATCGTCAATCCCGGCAATGTCGCGGCCTCGACGATTGACAGCGACAGCCTGGTGATCGCCTATCGCGTGACGGTCAACGCGGTGCCGAACGGCGCCGTGCTGACCAACCAGGCCGACGGCGCCGCCGATCCGGGGCTGAGCGACACTGGTAACACGACAACCGTGACCGTGCGCGAGCCGGAGCTGACGCTTGCCACGACCCTGCTGACGTCCGGCGCCGGGGTTGACGCCGCCGACGCCGTGCGCTACCGGATCCAGATCAGCCACACCGCCGCCAGCGCCAGCAACGCCCTCGATCTCGACGTTGTCGACGATCTGCCGGGGGCGCTACGTAACGTCTCTCTGGTGAGCGCGATCGTCAGCGACGGCGCGACCAGCACCAATGTGGCCGGCGTGTTCGCCATCAACGGCGACGGCGATCTCGTGACGACCGGCGACGTGGATTTGCGCCTTAACACCAACGGCAGCAACGACCAGGCGCTGACCATCGTCGTGGCCGGGACGGTGCGCGACACCATCGCCCCGGGCGCGACGATCGCCAACAGCGCCGCCGTCACCTGGGAGAATGTCGCCGGCCTGCGGAACCCGTCCTACGCGGCCAGCGGCGCGGCGCCGCCGATCACTGTCCCAGCCCCGTTCGGCGTCGTCGCGGCGGTGGCTGACGGGCGGAGCCAGGCGACGAATGGCGAGACGCTCACCTACGAGCTGCGCACCACGCTGCTCGAAGGCACGACCGCCAATCTGCGCTGGGTCGATACGCTGCCGGCGGGCCTGCGCTATGTGCCCGGCTCCGCCACCGTCAGCGCCGCCAACGGCATGACCGTCAACGGCTTCGGCGCCGCCGCCGTCGGCCAGGTCCTGACCATCCAGGCCGGCAGCGTGGTGAATCCCGGCACGGTCGACGACCCGGCGAGCGCTGATTTCGATACGTTCACGATCAGCTATGATGTGGTCGTGACCGCCGGCGCCGCCCCCGGCGCCGTGCTGACCAACCGCGTCGACGCCTCAGCCGACAATGTGCTGCCGGACAACGGCAATGCCGCAAGCGTGACGGTGATCGCGCCGGCGCTGACGATCAGCAAAACCGCCGACACGGCCATGCCGGTTTTCGGCCAGGTCCTCACCTACACCGTCACGGTGAGCCACGCGGCGGCCAGCACGGCGGACGCCCACGACCTCCTCATCACCGACACGCTGCCGCTCGGCCTGAGCTACGTCCCCGGGTCGGCCTCGCTGCCGCCGGGCGGCGTCGATGAAAGCGGCGATCCGGTGATCGTCTTCTCGATCCCGGCACTCAGCCGCAGCGGCGGGGCGAGCCAGAGCTTCACCTACCGGGCGGTGGTCGGCGCTCCGCCGCTGGTCGGCATCGGCGACTCCCTCACCAATGCCATCGCGCTGGCCTGGACGACCCGGCCGGGCCCGGCGCCCGACGAGCGCATCAGCACCGCCGCCACCGCCGCGACGGTGACGGCCTCGGGCGTTGATCTGGCGCTCAGCCTGCGCGCCGCTCCTGCGACGGCGACCCCGGGCGCGGCGCTGGCCTACACGCTGGTCTTCACCAATCAGGGCAATCTACCGGCGCTGAGCAGCGTGTTGACGCATCCCATCCTGCCCCAGATCGTCGGCGTCTCCTTCGTCAGCAGCGGCGCCGTCGTCACGAATACGGGCGCCGTCCCGGCCTATGTGTGGCGCATCGGGGCCTTGGCGCCGGGCCGGACCGGCATCATCACGGTCACCGGAACGCTCGACCCGCTGCTGAATAGCGATCAGTCCCTCAGCTCCACGGCGACAATCGCCGGCGGCGGCGATCGCATCGCTGCCAACAACAGCGCCGCCGCGACGATCAGCGCGGTGGTGCCGCGAGTCAGCCTCGCCAATCCCCAGTTCAGCGCCGGCGAAAGCGCCGGCAGCGCGTCGGTGCAGGTCAATCTCTCGGTCGCCAACCCGGCGGGCGATGTGGTGGTGGATTACGCCACCGCGAACGGCAGCGCCATAGCCGGGAGCGACTACGCGGCGATCAGCGGCACGCTGACCATCCCGCGCGGCCAGACCAGCGGGCTGCTCACGATTTCCATCATCAACGACGGGCTGTACGAGCCGACGGAAAGCTTTACAATAACCCTGTCCAACGCTCGCGGCGCGGCGCTTGCTGCGCCAGTCGCGGCGCCGTTCTCGATCATCGA
>DASWWB010000242.1:0-4746 GCA_036406115.1 Herpetosiphonaceae bacterium | reverse complement strand
TCGAAATCGGTTTCAGCCGCAGGCGGAATACATGGGCGTTTGCCCGGTGTTCAGCGCCCGGCGGATCGGGTACAATGGGGGCGGAGCGCCGCCTGGCCTGATATCGGTTTCATCCCGCCGCCGACCCATCCGATCGCCGGGCGCGCCGGGCCGCGGCATGCCCGCGCCGTCGGCCGCGACCGATCATCATAGCGCTGGGTTGGAGACCATGACCAACAACACCAAACGACTGACGATCCGCGACATCGCCCGCACCGCCGGCGTGTCGCCGAGCACGGTCTCGCGGGTGCTCAACAGCACCATCGCTGTCAACGAGGAGAAACGGGCCGCCGTGCTGGCCGCCATCGCCGAGCTGGACTACCGGCCGAGCACCGTGGCCCAGGGCCTGGCGCGCGGCAAATCGACGGCCATCGGCGTGCTGACCCAGGACATCGCCAGCCCTTTCTACGGCGAGATCCTGCGCGGCATCGAGGTCGGCCTGCGCGGCAGCCACTACCACGCGGTGATCGCCAACGGCAACTGGCGCCTGGAGGACGAGACCGAGGCCCTCGGCATGCTGCGCTCCCGCCAGACCGACGCGATCATCGTGCTGGGCGGCTTGCTGCCGGACGCCCAGCTGCGCCGGGTGGCCGAGCAAACCCCGCTCGTGGCCGTCGGCCGCACGATCGAAGGGCTGGAGCACCACTGCCTGCGGGTCGATGATTTCGCCGGCGGCTACATGGCCACCCGCTATCTCATCGAGCTGGGCCACCGCCAGATCGCCCACGTTTCCGGCGTGGCCTTCCACCAGGACTCGACCGCCCGCCAGCGCGGCTACCAGCGCGCCCTGGAGGAGGCCGGCATCGCCTTCGATCCGGCCCTGGTCGTCGAGGGCAGCTACACCGAGCAGTCCGGCCTGATGGCCGCCGAAACCCTGCTGCTGCGCGCCAGCCGCTTCACCGCGATCTTCGCCGCCAACGACCAGATGGCCTACGGCCTGCGGCTCGGCTTCTTCCGCCGCGGCATCCGCGTGCCGGAGGATGTGTCGATCGTCGGCTTCGACAATCTGGCGGGCTCGGCCTACGTCACGCCGCCGCTGACGACCATCCGCCTGCCCAACGAGGACATGGGCGTCGCCGCCGCCAAGGCCGTGCTGCGCCTGATCGACGGCTGCGACCTCGATCTGCCCCAGTTCGGCCCCGAGTTGGTCATCCGCGAGTCGGCGACCCTCCGCCGCTGAGCCTCAGATCGCCATGATCGTGGCCTGGAGATCGGCGATCGTCGGCTGGAGGGCCTCGGCCAGTCCGCCGCTGCCCGGAGGGCGCCCGCCCCGCTCGCCGGCGATCGCCGCCACCAGGTCCTGGATGAACTGCTCCAGCGATTGCTCGTCGTCGTTCCAGATCAGCGGCCGCTCGGCGGAGGGCGGGCGGCCCAGCGCCGCCCGGGCGGCGGCGTAGAGCGGCCTGGTCATCGGCGAGAGCAGCTCCAGGCTGGCGTAGTGGCCGGCGACCAGCTTGGTCCGCAGATCGACCGCCTGGAGCGCGCAGATCAGCGCGATCGCCGTGTAGTGCTGGAGCGCCTCGATGCTCTGGCGGGCCAGGTTGGCCGAGCCGAAGCCCTGGCTGTTGATGTTCTGGTTGAACTGCTCGGCGTGGGTCGGGAAGCGATCGGCCAGCGTGTTGCCGTAGAACCCCAGCACCGGCATGATCGAGTTGCCACTGATCTGCAAGCCCTTGAGCCCCATGTTGACCCGCCGCGCCTGGTTGCCGACCAACGACGGCGGCAGGCCGTTGCTGAACTGCGGCGTGACCAGCAGCGCGATCTGCACGTCCAGGTGCTTGGCCAGCAGCCCCAGGTAGAAGCGCAGCTGATCCATGCCGATGCCGATGTACTGGCCGAGGAAATTGCCGCCGTGGTAGCTCTGGCCGGCGTCCGCATCGATCAGCGGGTTGTCGTTGGCCGAGTTGATCTCGATCCGCACCTGCTGGACCAGCGTGCTGATGCCCTCGACCAGCGGGCCGAGGTACTGGGCCAGGCAGCGCAGCGAGTAGCGGTCCTGGATGGGCTCGCCGGCGCGGAGATCGTGGCTGCCGTCCAGCTCGTCGCGGCTGAGGCCCGAGCCGTCGAGCAGCCGCAGCATGTGGCCGGCGGTCCAGAGCTGGCCTTTGTGCGGCTTGTGCTGGTGGATGAACGGGTGGAACGACTGGTTGGTGCCCCGCAGGGCCTGGATCATCAGGGCGTGGGTGTGGAGGGCGAGGGCCAGCAGCACCCGGGCGTCGTGGATGCAGTGGGCGGCGATGGCGGTCATCACCGAGGTGCCGTTCATCATCGCCAGGCCTTCCTTGGGCCGGAGGGCCATGCGGGGCAGGCCGAGCCGTTCGAGCGCCGCCAGGCAATCCATGGTCTCGCCGTCGAAATCGACAGTGAAGCAGGCGTCGGTGCCGATCAGGGCGCCGGTGATGCTGACGAGCGGGATGAGATCGCCGCTGGCGCCGATCGAGCCGAACTCGCGGACGTGGGGCGTCACATTGGCGTTGAGGAACAGCGCCAGCCGCTCGATCAGCTCCAGGCGGATGCCCGAGGTGCCGCGCATGTGCGAGTTGGCGCGCAGGGCCATGGCCGCCCGCACGTCGGCCAGCGGCAGCAGCTTGCCGGCGCCGGCCTTGTGGTACCAAATCGCGTTGTTTTGCAGGTCGGCGGCCTCCTCGGCGCTGATCGTGATGTCGGCCATGCCGCCGAAGCCGGTCGTCACCCCGTAGACCGGCAGATTCTCGGCGACCGCCCGCTCGACATACGCCTGCGAGGCGCGGATCCGCCCCAGCACCGCCGGATCGTCGCTCAGCGCCACCGGCGCCCGCCGCCTGGCGATCGCCACCACGTCATTGATGGTCAGCTGCTCGCCGCCGAGGATGACCGGCGCGCTCATGCCCGGCGCCCGCCAGCCTGGGCGGCGTTGGCCTGCTCGGCGGCGGCGGCCTCGCGCAGCACGCGCTTGAGCGGCTTGCCGGTGGCGTTCTTGGGGATGGAATCGACCATATGGATGGCGGTCGGGATCTTGAACGGGGCCAGATAGGCGCGGCACAGCTTCATCAGCTCGCGCAGCGGCAGCGGCTCGCGGGCGACGATGCTGGCCTCGACCCGCTCGCCGCTCAGGTCGTCGGCCACGCCGTACACCGCCGCCTCGGCCACGACCGGGTGCTGGTAGAGCACCTGCTCGACTTCCGCCGGATACACTTTCATGCCCGCCACGTTGATCATATCCTTGAGCCGGTCGACCAGATAGAGATAGCCGTCGGCGTCGAGCGTGCCGAGGTCGCCGGTGTGGAACCAGCCGTCGCGGATGACCTGGGCGGTCTCCTCGGGCATGTTCCAGTAGCCGAGCATCACGTTCGGCCCGGAGATGGCGATCTCGCCGACCTGGCCGGGGCCGAGGGCGAGGCCGCTCTCGACATCGACGATTTTGATCCGCACCCGCTCGATCGGCGTGCCCACCGAGCCGAACTTGTAGCCGCTCTCGTGGTTGTAGGCGGCGAAGGGCGAGGTCTCGGTCAGGCCGTAGCCCTCGTTGATCACCCTGCCGAAGCGGGCGTGCCAGGCCCGGGCCAGGCTCGGCGGCAGGATCGCGGCGCCGGAGAAATAGTAGCGGACCGACGCCAGCTGCCCGGGCTCGGCGCGCTCCAGCAAGATGCGGTACATCGTCGGCACGCCGAAGACCATCGTGATCGCGTGGCGGGCGATCGCCGCCAGCGCGCTTTCCGGCTCGAAGCGGCGCAGGAGGATGATCGTCGCGCCGGCGGCCAGGCCGCTGTTGAGGATGGCGTTCTGGCCGAAGCAGTGGTAGAGCGGCACGCAGAGCAGCAGGCGGTCGTCGGGGCGCATCCCGCAGTAGCGGCGTTTGGCGGCCATGTTGGTCAGCACATTGTTGTGCGAGAGCGTCACGCCTTTGGGGGTGCCGGTCGTCCCCGACGAGTAGACGATCGCCGCCGGGGCGTCGCCGGCCATGTCGCGGGCGGTCAGCTCGGGGTCGGCGCCGGCCATCAGCGCGTCAAGCACGCCCAGCCCGCCGTCCTCGGGGGTGAGAAACAGATTGAGCAGGTAGGGCGATTGGCGCGGGAAGTGGCTCTGGGCCTCCGGCGTGGCGATGGCGGCGACCGGCCGGCAGTCGTTGAGGATGATCCGCACTTCGCGGGTGGTCAGCGTGTTGTTGATCGAAACGGCGATCGCGCCGCATTTGAGGATGCCCAGATAGGACCAGACAAAGGCCGGGATGTTGGGCAGCATCAGCGCCACGCGGTCGCCGGGCACCACGCCCAAGGTCTCCAGCACGCTGGCGAACCGGTTGGCCTGTTCGTTGAGCTGGCGGTAGGTCCAGCGCGCCTCCTCGAAGCACAGCGCGAGCGCGTCCGGTTGCTCCAGGGCCATCTGTTCGATCTGAAAAGCGATATTCATCACGCTGTCCTTTCGGAGTGGCAGTTGGATCGGGATCGGATACCATCAGTGACTGGCGGCGGGCAGCTCGTCCAGCAGGGCGGCGAGCTCGGCGGGATCGAGGGCCGTGAGATCGGCGGCCAGCTGGTCCAGCTCGGCGGGTGCGAGGGCGGCCAGCAGCGTCGCGGCGGCGCTGGCGACGCTCGCGCCCTGCAACAGCTCGGGGACCGACGGGCTGGCGCCCAGGGCGCCGCGCAGCTGGCCCGCCAGCTCGATCGCGCCCATCGAGTCCAGGCCCAGGCTGACCAACGTCGCCTCCGAGTCCAGCTCGGCGGGATC
>DASWWB010000241.1:0-3170 GCA_036406115.1 Herpetosiphonaceae bacterium | reverse complement strand
TGTTTCAGCGCACCTACGGCCCGGAGATCGGCGTGGCGGACGCGGATCCGCGCTACCACACCCACAATCTGCTGCTGGAGTTCCTGGTCGGCGGCGGCCTGTTGGGGCTGGCGGCGCTGCTGGGGCTGCTGGCCCAGGTCGGCTGGCGGGGCCTGCGGGCGCTGGCCCGGGAGCGGCGCGGCGATGAGCGGCGCTGGTGGTGGCTGCTGCTGAGCCTGGCCGGCTGGCTGGCGTTCCTGGCCCACGGGATGTTGGATATGTTTCTCGCCTTCACGCCGACCTACATGCTGTTTTGGATGTGGTGCGGCATGATCGGCGGCCTGGCTGCGGCGGCCGCGCCGGGCGATCGTTCTGCAAGGAGGCCTGTCGATGCGGATCGGCTATGATATCACCGCGATTAACGCCCGGCCCAGCGGCGTCGGCACCTACGCGGCGGCGCTGCTGCGCCACCTGGTCGAGGTCGAGCCCGGCCACGAGTACCTGCTGCTGTCCAATCGCGAGGCCAACCCGGCGCTGCTGCCGGCGGCGCCCACTGTGCGCCTGGCCCAGCGCCGCTTCCCGACCCGCGCGCTCTGGATGCAGCTCTCGCTGCCGCGCCGCCTGCGCGCGCTTCAACCCGATCTCTGCCACTATCCCAACTCGCTCGGGCCGCTGTTCAATCCGACGCCCTACGTCGTCAATATTTTCGATATGACGCTCAGCCTGCTGCCGCGCTACCACACGCTGCGCTCGCAGCTGCTGGCCCGCCCGCTCATCCCGCTGGTGGCCCGGCGCGCCGAGCGCGTGATCACGCTGTCCGAACACGCCCGCCAGGATGTGATCCGCGTGCTGCGGGTGGCGCCGGAGCGGGTGGTGGTCGGGGCGGCGGCGGCGGCGCCGATGTTCCGCCCGGTCGATCCCGCCGAGCACGCCCGGGTGCGCGCCCGCTACGGCCTTGACCGGCCCTACGTGCTGTACGTCGGCACGCTGGAGCCGCGCAAAAACCTGGTCCGGCTGATCCAGGCCTGGGATTGGCTGCGCGAGCGCGGCGAGATCCAGCACCAGCTGGCGCTGGTCGGCGGCCGGGGCTGGCGCGACCAGGCGATCTTCGAGGCCGCCCGCGCGGTCGGCAGGCCCGACGATCTGGTTTTCGCCGGCTACGTGCCGCGCGAGGACCTGCCGGCGCTCTACGGCGCCGCCGACCTGTTCGCCTTCCCCTCGCTCTCCGAGGGCTTCGGCCTGCCGGTGGTCGAGGCGATGGCCTGCGGCACGCCGGCGCTGGTCGAGGTGGCGGGCGACGCGGCGCTGGCCGCCGACCCGCTGAGCGTCCTGGCGCTGGCGGAGGCGATGGCCCGCATTCTCAACGACCAGGGGCTGCGCGAGACGCTGCGCGAGCGCGGGCGGCGCCGCGCCGCCGGCTACTCCTGGCGGATCGCCGCTGAGCAAACCCTTGACCTCTACCGTTCCGTGCTCGCCGCCGGCCGCCCGCTGGGCGACGCAGCCGGCGACGCCACCGCCTTGAGCTGAGCGCCGCGCGCGCCGAAGGAGCCGCCGATGAGCGATGTGTTGTTTGGCCAATCCTACTACCTGCGCTTCGATCCCAAGCTCTGGGAGGCGATGCAGCCCTATCCGCCGCTGGGGACGCTCTACGCCGCCAGCCTGCTCCGCAGCCGCGGCTACGAGGTCGCGCTGTTCGACGCGATGCTCGCCGAGTCCGAGGCGGAGTGGGCCGCCGCCCTCGACCGCGAGCAGCCGCGGCTGGCGGTGATCTACGAGGATAATTTCAACTATCTGTCCAAGATGTGCCTGCTGCGGATGCGTGAGGCGGCCTGGGCGATGATCAAGCTTGCCCGCGCGCGCGGCGCCACGGTGCTGGTCTGCGGCTCCGACGCGACCGACCACGCCGCCGAGTACCTGGCCCAAGGCGCCGATTTCGTGCTGCTCGGCGAGGGCGAGCAAACCCTGGCCGAGCTGGTCGATCGGCTCAGCGGCCGCTCCGACACGCCGCTCCAGGCCATCCAGGGCCTGGCCTTCGCCGATCCATCCGCCGTGCCGCTGGCTGAATCTGCCCCCGCCGTGACGCTGACGCCGCGCCGGGGCGACCTTAAGGACCTGGACTCGCTGCCGTTCCCGGCCTGGGATCTGGTCGATGTCGAGCGCTACCGCGCGCTCTGGCTCAAGCGCCACGGCTTCTACTCGATGAACATGGTCACGACCCGCGGCTGCCCCTACCACTGCAACTGGTGCGCCAAGCCCATCTGGGGCCAGCGCTACAATGTGCGCAGCCCGGAGAACGTGGCCGCTGAGCTGGCCTGGCTCAAGGAGACCTTCCGCCCCGACCATATCTGGGTCGCCGACGATATCATGGGCCTCAAGCCGGGCTGGTTGGAGCGCTTCGCCGATCTGGTCGAGGAGCGCGGGGCGCGCGTGCCCTTCAAGTGCCTGAGCCGGGTCGATCTGCTCCAGCGCCCCGAGACGGCCCGCGCGCTGCATCGCGCCGGCTGCCAGATTGTCTGGGTCGGCGCCGAGTCGGGCTCGCAGAAAATCTTGGACGCGATGGAGAAGGGGACGAAGGTCGAGCAGATCTACGGCGCCGCCCGCCTGCTGCGCGAGGCCGGGGTCAAGGTCGGCTTTTTCCTCCAGTTCGGCTATCCCGGCGAGACCCGGGCGGATATCGATCTGACCTTCAAGATGGTCCGCGAGTGCCGCCCCGACGACGTGGGCATGTCGGTCTCCTATCCGCTGCCCGGCACGCGCTTCTACGAGCGGGTCCGCGAGCAGCTCGGCGCCAAGCAGAACTGGGTCGACTCGAACGATCTGGCGATGATGTACCGCGGGCCGTTCACGACCGAGTTCTACCGCAAGCTGCATGTCGTGCTGCACAAGGAGTTCCGCTCGCGCAAGACGCTCGACCAGCTGCGGACGCTGATCCGACCCAGCGCGAAGCGGCGGGGCGCCCCGGGCTGGCGGCAGCTGGCGGCGCTGGTCTACCACCAGGCGACGCTGCCGCTTGAGCGCCAGCGCCTCAACCGGCTGGCAGCCCGATCCCACGAGAGCCCTGTCCTGGCCCTGCCGGCCGCCAGCCATGAGGCGGCGGCCCGGCCGACGCCGCAGGCCGACGAGCCGGCTCGCCCCGGCGCTTGATTGCGAGGGAGTCGCTGTGACGAAACGCCATAAAATCGTGCTCTACA
>DASWWB010000240.1:0-2121 GCA_036406115.1 Herpetosiphonaceae bacterium | reverse complement strand
CGGCCCACGGGGGCACGCTCGCCGAGGCCCTGGCGCTGATCGACCAGCGCCACGCCGAGCTGGACCGGACCCGCCTCCAGCTCGGCGAAACCCTGGCGGCGCTCAGCGTCCTGGCGGCCCAGCTGCCGGCGGCGGGCCATGCCCGGCGGCAGCGGCCGTTGCGCGCCGGCGAGGCAGCCGCCCTGGTCGGCGTTCGCGTCTCGGCGCTGCGCTTCTGGGAGCAGCAGCGGCTGCTGGAGCCGGCCCGCGAGCCCGGCTCCAACTACCGGCTCTACGACGAGCGCCAGCTGCGCCGGCTGCGGATCGTCGCCCTGCTGCGTCAGGCGAATCACGATTTCCCCGTCATCCGCGCGACGCTGGCCCAGCTTGAGTCCGGCCAGCCCCAGCGCGCGGTCGCCGCGATCGAGCAGCGCCGCGAGGAGCTGGCCCGCAAAAGCTGGCGCTGCCTGCGGGCCATGGCCGCCTTCCACGCCTACGCCAGCGAGTTCCTCAACCCGCCGGAGATCTTCTAGGCCGTCGCGCGTGTGGCGGGAATGCGCTTGCCTCTGGATGGATTGATCGAATCATCCCAAAATGCATGGATCGATCAGAAAAATCCCGTTGTTGACAAGAATAGATTAAAATAGGTAAAATCCCCCGCACAAGCTCGGCGCGCACGGCTCCCGCCCCGCGCCGCGAGGAGGATTGACGATGCGAAGCTTGACCCGCTGGGGCTGCCTGCTGCTCCTGATCCTGTCGGCCCTGGGCGCCGCCCGGCCCCGGGCCGCAGCCGCCGCGCCGACCATCGCCGTCAGCGGCCGGCAGCTGCTGGTCAACGGCGCGCCCTTCACGGTGCGCGGCGTGAACTACAAGCCGACGCCGACCACCGGCGCCGCCAACTGGGGCGATGACTGGACGCTCTACCCGGCGGTCGTGCGCGCCGATCTGGCGGCGATGCAGGCGATGGGCGCCAACGCCATCCGGGTCTATGTCAGCTACGAGCGGCTGTTCAACAACTGGGACAATCACGACCCGGCCAACGATGCCGCCGACGCCGCGACCCTGGCCAACTACCGCTCGCTGCTGGCCGAGGCCAACCAGCGCGGGATCTACGTGGTGATGAACTACTGGCTGCCCTACGGCGCCGACTACCGCGCCCAGCCGCAGCGGGGCTGGCACGCGACCCGCTTCCGCAAAATCGTCAACCTGTTCAAGGACCGCGCGGCCTATCCCAACGTGCTGATCTGGGCCTTCGGCAACGAGAATAATTTCGCCGGCAACCGCGGCCCGCTGAGCGCCGCCGAGCTGTTCGACTACTTCCAGGAGGTCGTCGCCGGCGCCAAGCAGATCGACACGGGCCATCCCTACGCCGTCGTGCTGGGCGACAATCTGGACCTGGCCAACGCCGGGCTGCTCAACCGGGCGCCGGCGGTCGACATTTGGGCGCTGAACATCTACCAGACGCTCCAGGGCTACCAGAACATCGCCAACAGCTTCCCGCTCGCAAAGCCGCTGCTGTTCAGCGAGTTCGGCACCGACGCCTACAACAACGCCGCCGGCCGCGCCGACGAGGCCGCCCAGGCGACCTACTACCGCCAAAGCTGGGAGCAGGGCGTCAAGCCCAACCTGAGCGCCGCCAACGCCCAGCGCCCGGTGCTGGGGGCGATGGCCTTTGAGTGGAACGACGAGTGGTGGAAAGCCGACGGCCCGCGCGACCGCCAGGACCCCGGCGGCTGGGCCAATGCCAATCTGCCGCCCGACGGCTTTATGAACGAGGAGTGGTTCGGATTGGCCTCCGCGCTGCCCGAGGGCTCGGCCGGGCCGCGATCCTACCGCCAGGCCTACGCCGCGCTCAAGGCGCTGTGGGCGACCGGCGCGCCGACAACGCCGACGCCCGTCCCGCCGACCGCCACGCCGACGCCGGCGCCGACGCCGATCAGCCTCGCAAACCCGGGCTTCGAGGCCGAGGGCGCGACCCAAGGCCCAAGCGGCTGGGGCACCTGGGGGCCGAACGGCGCCGACTACGCCGCCGATTTCACTGAAACCTACGGCGGCGCCCACGGCGGCGCCTACCACCTGACCCACTACGCCGCCCAGCCCTACGAAGTCTTCACCTACCAGAAGCGCACCGGCCTCGCCAAC
>DASWWB010000239.1:0-6029 GCA_036406115.1 Herpetosiphonaceae bacterium | reverse complement strand
CTGGTCGGCTGGTCGTTCGGCGCCGAGCGCGCGCTGGCCCACATGGCGCGCGACGAGACCATCGCCGCCACCGCCGCCGTCACGCCCAACCCGGCGGGGGTCGCCAGCTACGCCGGCGGCCGCCACGGCCCGCTGCTGCTGATCGTCGCCGAGCGCGACCAGTACTTCGATCTGATCGAGACCCGCTCGGCCTTCGAGCAGGCCAGCGAGCCCAAAACCTGGCACTTGCTCAAATGGTCCGACCATTTTTATGTCACCCGCGAAGACGAGGTCGCCGCGTTCACCGTCGACTGGCTGGATGCGAGTTTGGGGAGATGAGCTGCCAGCTATCAGCTATCAGGTTCCGGCTTCGTAGCTCCTTGGAGCGTTAAGGGCTGTCGAAAGCCCCGAGATTCGGCCTGATAGCTGATAGCTGACGACTGACAGCTCTCCCTACATCCGCTCCGGCGCGCCGATCGACAGCAGCGCCAGGCCGTTGCGCAGCGACTGGGCGGTTTGGGCGACGAGCTGGAGGCGGGCGGCCCGCAGCTCGGGCGTCGGCGCCTTAAGCACCGAGCAGGCGTCGTAGAAGGCCGAAAAGGCCCGGGCGGTCGCGTAAAGCCAATCGGCCACGACGAACGGCGCGAAGCGCTCGGCGGCCTCGCGGATCACCGCCGGCAGCGCCGCGAGCTGCTTGACCAGCTCGAACTCGGCCTCGTGGGTCAGCAGGGAACAATCGGCCTCGGGCAGCTCGCCGGCCATGCGCAGAATCGAGCAGCAGCGGGCGTGCATGTATTGCAGGTAGGGCGCGCTGTTGCCCTCGAAGGCCAGCATGCGCTCCCAGTCCAGCGTGATGTTGCGCTTGGGATCCTGGTAGAGATCGTTGTAGATCACCGCGCCGACGCCGATCTGCTCGGCCACCGCGTCGATCTCGGCCGTCGTAAGCTCGGTCTTTTCCTCGGCGACTTTCTGCTCGATCACGGTCCGGGCCCGGTCGCGCGCATCATTGAGCAGCGCCTCCAGGTAGACCATGTTGCCGGCCCGGGTCGAGAGCGGCGAGCCGCTGGCGGAGAAAATCGTGCCGAAGGGAATGTGCGCCAGCTCGGCGTCGGTGTACTCCAAGGCGCGCGCCAGCGCGAAGGTCTGGCGGAAGTGCAGCTCCTGGCGCTGCTCGACGAAGTACATCATCATATCCGGCTGGTAGGTGTCCTCGCGGTAGCGGACCGTCGCCACGTCGCGGGTTACGTAGAGCGTGCCACCGTCGGAGCGCTGGAGCAGGAAGGTGGGCAGCTCCTTGCCCTTGGCGTCGCGCATCCCCTTGATCACCAGGGCGCCGCCCGGGTCGCGCTCGGCCAGTCCGTCCCGCTCGGCCTCGCTCATCACGTCGCCGACCATATCTTTGTAGAAGCTCTCGCCGTGCTGCGTGTCGTAATGCACGCCGAGCCGGTCGTAGTTGCGCTGGTTGGCGGCGATCGTCAGATCGACCATCCACTGCCACAGCTCAACGGCCTGCCGGTCGCCCTGCTCCAGCCGCAGCGACCAGGAGCGGGCCTCGTCGTCCAGCTGCGATTCCTCGACGTCGGCGTCGGGATCTTGCAGGTCGGGCTTCATCAGCAAATTGTATTGCTGGTAAATTTTCTCCAGCTGGGCCAGCGCCTCCTCGCCCTCGGCCTGGGGCTTGCCGAAGCGCTGGATGGCGGCGATCATGACGCCGAACTGCTTGCCGTAGTCGCCGAGATGGTTGTCGCGCACCACCCGGTAGCCCAGCCGATCGTAGAGATTGGCCACCGCCATGCCGATGATCGTCGAGCGGATGTGGCCGACGTGCATGCGCTTGGCCACGTTGGGCGACGAATACTCGGCGATCACGGTTTTGCCGGCGCCGCCGTCCGACTGGCCGTAGCGGTCGCCTTGGGCGCTGATCTCTGCCAGCACGGCGGCGGCGAACGCGCCCTGGCTCAGGGTGAAGTTGACGTACGGCCCGGCGGCGGAGGCGCCCTCCACCAGTCCGCCGGCGGGGAAGCTCAGCGCCGCCGCCAGCTCCTGGGCCAGCTGGGCGGGATTCGATCCGCGCGACTTTGCGGCCCGGAAGCAGGGCAGGGCCAGGTCGGCGCGCACGCCGGCGGCTTTGGGCGTCGCCAGCTCGATATCGGCCGGGCCGATCAGCCCGGTAGCCTCAAGCGCCGCCTGGATGTCGGCGGCGAAGCGATCAAATGTTGATTGCATTGCATTCTCCTTTGCAGGTTCGGACAGTATAGCGGCGGCGCCGGCTTTTGCAAAACAGAAGGAGAGCGCCGCAAAGCGCCCTCCCTGGCTGAGCCGGGTGTTCAATTAACGGCTGGTGTACCGCTTCTCGTACTCCGCAGTGGTGCAGACGCTGTGCAGATCGGGATCGCGGTCCAGCCAGACCAGCCCGTCAAGATGATCCATCTCGTGCTGCAAGATGCGCGAGAGCGTGCCGCTGGCCTCGATCCGCAGCTCCTGGCCGGCCGGCGTCCAGCCGACCACGATGACCGAGACCGGCCGCTGGACCAGCCCCCAGATGCCGGGGAAACTGAAGCACGACTCGTAGCGGCTCTCCTCCTCACGGCCCCAGCGCTCGAATCGCGGGTTGACCAGCTCGATCCGCTGGTCGCGGTAATCGATCAGGAGCGCCCGCTTGAGCACGCCGATCTGCGGCGCGGACATCGCCCGGCCGTAGCCGGTGCGGCTGCGGATGTCGCCCAGCGTGTCGCGCATGTCGGCCATGACCCTGGCGACCTCGGAGCCGCGCGGATCGTCGAACGGCGCGGCGGGCTGGCGCAAAATCGGATCGCCTAGCTCGCGGACGGGCAGCACGGCCATGGCATCCCCTCCTAGAAGACCTTGAAGCGCGCGAAGACAAAGCCCTGGAGCGCCAGCAGCAGGCCGACGCCGCCGATCACCAGCGGGTAGGCCGGCTTGATGATCCCCAGCGCCAGCGTCAGGCCGCACCAGATGACGAAGGCCGCGCCGACCGCCAGGCTCATCCGCGCGAAGGCCCGCCGCACGACCTGGCTGGGCCGGTCCCCGCGCGCCCGGGCGGCGGCGACGAAGACCCAGGCCACGCCGGCGAACATGATCCAGATCGGCGCCGTCAGCAAGACGATCTTCATGCTAGACGCCCAGCTCGCTCAGGCGCTCGGTGATCAGGTGCTGATCCGCCGGGCGGACCTTGCCCATGCCTTCGTTCAGGATCGACTTGGCCTCGTCCATCCGGTCGAGCGCCTTGTAGGCGCCGGAAAGATTGAGATAGGCGTAGACCAGCGTCGGATCAATCTCCAGCGCGTGTTGGTAGGCGGGGATGGACTCCTCGGTTTTGCCCTGCTCGAACAGCACGTTGCCCATGCCGATCTGGGCCTGGCCGTACGTGGGATCCTTCTCCAGCGCCCTGCTGAAGGCGCCCTCGGCCTTGGGGAAGTCTTTGAGGCTGCGCAGATAGAGATAGCCCAGGTCCTCGTAGACCGAGATCAGGTCGGGCGACTCGGCCACCGCGGCCTCGAAATCGGCGGCGGCGTCCTTGTACTCCTTCTCCTTGTCGGCCTCGCCGGCGGCGTCGCCCAAATACCAGTGGGCGTAGCCGCGGCCGATCAGCGCGTTGGGATCCTGGCTGGCGCGCTTGAGCGCCTCATCGAACAGCAGCAGCGCGTCGGCGTAGTTTTTCTGATCGATCTCGGCCCAGCCCTTGCCGCTGTAGGCGTTGGCGAAATCCAGCTCGCGGCTGATCGCGTCATCGAAAGCCGTCTTGGCCTCGTCGTACTCGCCCTTCTCGGCGTGCAGCGAGCCGAGGAACGAGTGGAACTCGGGCACGAAATCCTGGAGCGCGATCGCCTCGTTCATGGCATCGATGCCGGCCTGGAGATCGGCCTGGTCGGGATCGTAGCCGAGCTTCGTGTCAAGCTCGAACTTGTGATGCAGCACATGGCCCTTGGCGTAGAGCGCCATCGCCTGGGCGAACGTGTTCTCATCCTTGGAGCTTGAGATGGCCTCCTCGGCGTCGGCGATCGCCTGCTCCATCAGATCGGGATCCTTCTGGTTGTAGGCGATATCGGCCCTGGTGACAGCGCGGGCCGCGTTGCCGAGCGAGACGGACGGCTCCTGGCGCAGCGCCTCCTCGGCCTGGGCCAGCGCCTCGCGCGGCTTGCGGTCCTCGGAGTAGGCCAGGCTGAACCAGACATGCGGGGCGGCGGCGGTGCCCTTGAGGTTGATCGCCTTCTGGGCCGCGTCCTCTGCCTCGGGATAGCGCCCGCGCATCCACTGGGTCAGCGCCAGCCGCTCGTAGGCCTCGAAGCTCTTGTCGTTGCGCTGCGTCGCCTCCTCGAAGGCGGCGACCGCCTCGCTGAGCCGGCCGCCGTCGAGCGCCTGCTGGCCTTTGGTGAGCTGGCCGGTGACCGAGGGCGTCCTGGTCGCGGCGAACAGGATGCCGAGGACGACCAGCGCGGCGATGCCGATGCCGATCCACAGGCCGGTTTTCGGCTTGGGGCGGGCACGGATCGTCGGCCCGAGGCTCGGCGCCGAGGGCGGGCCGTAGCTGATCGGCTGGGGCGGCGGGGGGAAGCTTTGGGCGGGCGGGCCGTAGCTGATCGGCTGGGCAGGGCCGCCGGAGTAGCCGGCCTGCTGGAAGCCGCCGGGGCCGGCCACATAGTTGGGCTGCGAGCCCATCGGCGGGTAGCTCGGCTGCGAGCCCGGCGGCGGATAGCTCGGCTGCGCCCCGGGCATGTAGCCGGGCGACGAGCCGGACGGCGGGTAGCTCGGCTGCGAGCCCGGCTCGCGGCGCTTGTAGACAGTCGGCTCGTCGCCCACCAGCGGCGTGCCGGCGGCGGGGCTGTCGCGGCGCCCGGAGCTCATGCCGGCCGCCTCGCGCAGGGCCTTGAACAGCTCGGCCGCCGACTCGTAGCGGGCCTCCGGCTGGCGGGCCAGCGCTTTCATCAGCACGTCTTCCAGCTTGCTGGGGATGTTGGGGCGGTGGACCGAGGGCGGCGTCGGCGGCTTCATCACCCGGGCAAAGAGGATCGACTGGGGGTTGTCGCCGCTGAAGGGCATGCCGCCGCTCAGCATCTCGTAGACCATGATCGCCAGCGCGAACAGGTCGCTGGGCGGGCCGACCTGGGCGCCCTGGGCCTGCTCCGGCGACATGTACTCCGGCGTGCCCATGATCGTCCCCGCCTGGGTCAGGCCGGCGTCGCCGGTGTTGCCGCGCGCCAGGCCGAAATCGGCCAGGAACACCCAGCCCTCGGGCGTCACCATCACGTTGGAGGGCTTGATGTCGCGGTGGACGACGCCTTTTTTGTGCGCGTAGTCCAGCGCCTTGCCGATCGGCTCCAGCAACTCCAGGACTTTGCTCAGCGGCATCGGCCCCTGCCGGTCGATCACATCCTTGAGCGTTTCGCCCTCGATGAATTTCATGGCGATATAATAGAAGCCGTCCGCGCTGCCGATCTCGTAGATCGGCACGATGTGGCTGTGCTCCAGCCGGGCGGCCGCCTTGGCCTCCTGCTGGAACCGGGCGATGTAGCTCTTATCGTAGGTCATTTCGGGCGGCAGGATCTTCAGCGCGATGTCGCGCTCCAGGTCGGTCTGGTGGGCCTTGTAGACCACCGCCATGCCGCCCCGCCCAAGCTGGCTCTCGATTTTAAAATGATGGATTGTGCGCCCTATTAAATCAAGATCACTCATTGCAGCCTCAAACAAGATACCCGGTCGCAGATACCGTCACCAGCAAGTGTACCGTACATTACTGGGATTGTGAACAGCCGATCTGCGCCCGGCGGCCCGCAAGAAGGAGACTCTGTTGATCACTGCCATCTACGATCCGGGGGCGGACGGCAAGACCTGCAAAGTGTCGGATCTCGCCGAGGTGCGGCGGATCCTCGACGACGGCACCGGCACGCTCTGGCTCCATATGTTCGAGGTCGACCACGCCGAGCAGGAGCGCATCCTGCGCGAGCTGTTCCATTTCCATCCGCTGGCGATCGAAGACACGCTCAGCCACGGCTACCAGCCGCCCAAGATCGATGAGTTCGCCGACCATA
>DASWWB010000238.1:0-7167 GCA_036406115.1 Herpetosiphonaceae bacterium | reverse complement strand
CGATCGGCCGCGACGCCGAGATCCAGCGAATCTTGGAGAAGCTCCAGCGCGGCCACTGCTCGCTGGTCGGCCCCTCGGGCTCCGGCAAATCGCTGCTGCTCAGGGTCGTCCAGCAGCGCGCCGCCGCGCCGGGCTGGGGTGCCCCGGGCGAGACGCTGGCCCTCAACTGCGGCCTGTGCGCCAATCTCCCCCAGCTCCAGCAGGAGGTCGCCCAGCGCCTCGGCGTCGAGGCGAAAAAACTGTCAGCTCAGCTCCGCCGCCAGCCGCCCCGCCTGCTGCTGCTCGACGATCTCGGCGGCATGGACCGCGGCGAGACTGGCTACAAGATGCGCCGCTGGCTGCGCGGCCTCGCCGACGACGCCGGCACCCGCCTGCTGCTGGTCAGCCACCAGCGCCTCGACCTGATCTTCGCCGCCGACGATCCCGCCCGCGGCTCGCTGCTCGCAGCCCTCGACACCCGCCCGGTCGAACTGGGTCCGCTCGCCCCCGCCGCCTGCCTGGCCCTGATCGAGGCCCGCCTCGCCGGCGGGGACCCGCGCGCGGGTGGCTGGGCGATCGCCGCCTTCGCCGATCTCGCCGCCCTGTCGCTCCAGCCCCGCGAGCTCCTCCACCGCTGCGCCGAGCGCGCCGACGCCCTGCTGAGCGCCAGCCGATGACCCCGGCTCCGCCGCCGCTGCCGTTCGAGCCGCGCCGGAGCCGGCCGCTCTCGCTGCGCAACCCGCTGGACTATCTGCTGCTGCTGTATTGGGTCGCCTATTTCCCTCAGGCGCTGCGCTGGTACGTCGAGCGATGGAGCGAGCTTCCAGTCAACGGCAACGGCTGGAGGGCCATCCGCCAGGATCCGGTCCAGCGCAATCTGGCGCTCCAGGGCCTGGCGGCGACGCTGGCGCTTGGCGGGGCTTTGGCGCTATGGGTGATCAGGCCGCTGTTCGCCGAGCTGTTTCTGCCGATTGTCTTGATTGGCGCCAGCGTCCTTGTGCTGTTCGGGATTGTCTTCGGCGTCGTGTACGGCGTGGTCTACGCCGTGGCCGAGCTGATTGCGATCACTGCGGCGTTCGGGCTCAGCGCGCTGCTGATCTACGCGCCGCAGCTGCTGGTGCTGCTCGATCCGAGTCTGACCGGCGACGCGCTGATCAAGTCGGCGGCCAGCGGGGCGGCAAACAGCGGCCTGATCGCGCTGCCGTTCGGCGTCGCCACGGCGGTGATCCGGGCGATCGTCAGCGGCCCGACGAGCGGCACTTCGTCGCCGGTCGCGGTCGGCCTGACGGTCGGCCTGCTCCTTTCGCTGGCACTGGGCCTGCTGATCACGCTGGGCGTCGATTTTCCGCTGGCGGGCGTCCCGGTCGATGCGCCCTTCGCCGCCGGCTTCGCCGCCGGCTTCGGCCTGATCTATGTCAGCGCCTTCATGCGGATCGACGCGGCCCTGACTTCGGTGCTGCTGGCGCCGTTCGGCCCGGCCCGCCGCTGGTTTATCAGCGTGCAGCGCGTCTCGCCCGTCGCCGTGCCCTGGCTCAAGCGCCAGCTGATCGCCGACCTTGAGGCCGATTGGACCGCCGGCCTGCGCCAGACCGAAGGGCTGCTGCGCTACAGCCTCCAGACGGCGCCGGTGCTGGGTGCCCTGCGCGCCACGATTTGGACCAGCCCGGACGATCAGCTGCTGCGTCGGGTGGCCGAGTGGTGCTCGATGCCGCTCTACTCCTGGGATATCGTGTTCGCGCTCTCCAAATCGCCGCAAACGTGGCGCAAACTGCGCACAGGGCGGTTCTTGGCCGGGCTCTGGCTCCTGCCGGACAAACTGCGGCCGAGAATTGTCAACGAGCCGGGCTATGAGACGGATGCACAGGCCGCGTGCGCGGCTTTTTGGAGTTTGGGCCAAGTTATCTTTCGATCTTCTGGTGGGGAGGCAACTTTATATTATGAGCTGAAAAATGCTGTGAAGGGTTTCGCCTTATTATGCCACCTTCCCTATGGCGAAGAATTGTACAGTAATGTCATCACGTTCGATTTGGCCTTTTCTCTCATAGAAAGAGAGATTGATAACATCGATGAAAAAGAGAGATGGATAATTACCAGAGATAGGGAAGGTGATCAAATTATCGTAGCCCCCCCTGGCTATCGAGAGAAGGTGATTTTTGGCGACCCAAGTCAAATTATTGCTGTAACAACGGGGCAGCCGCCAGATCAGGTGGATAACGTACTCCTCCGGCCCCAGGTGCGGGTCGCGCTGGCAAAACTGGGGCTAGCTGCCCAGAATATCCGGCTGGTGCTGGAATCCCGCTCCCGGCTCCAGCGCTCCACGGCGCTCAATCAGGCCACCGGCATCTTGAACACGCTCAAGGACGGGCTGGATGACTGCCCGACGCCCGAGCGACCCATCTTACAAGAAATCGCGGCGGCATGGCTTGAGCTGGCGCTCGACCAGGCCAGCGTGATCGGCTCGTTCGAGGTCCGTGAGCGCGTCGCCAGCCCCTACACCGTCGGCGCGGTGGTGGCGCCCGAGCGGCTGATCGGCCGCCGCGATATTTTCGACCTTATCCAGCAAATCTGGGATAAGCCCGGGAATCGCGACTCATTGGTTATCTACGGCCAACGTCGGGTTGGCAAGTCCAGCATCGTGCGCGCCATCGACCATTTTTGCCAATTCAGCCATGAAACCGCCGTGGCTGTGCTGAATATCCAAAGCGTCAGCTGGGATCACGGGCTGGTTGATCTGTGCTATCAAATCGGCTTCGCGCTCTGGCGGGAGCTGCCGGCGGATTTTGCCGAGCCGCAGTTCGAGGATTTCGAGCAGCGGCCTCTGATCTCCCTGCGCGGGCTGCTGGTCAGACTCAACCAAGCGCATCCCGAGCGACGCTATATCCTGATTCTCGACGAATACGAGGAGCTTGAGTACAATCTGCCGCCCGAGAACGGACGTGAGTTTGTGCGAATGCTTCGCGGATGGACGCAGGATTTCTCTTGGCTGGCAGTCGCATTGGTGGGATTGCACACGCTCCAAGAACGCAGCAGCGATTATTTCGCGCCGATTTTTGCTTGGCGCTCGATCCCGGTCGGTCTGATGGACGCCGATGCCGTCGCCGACATGCTCCAGGTCGACGACGACGCTTTCCCGCTCTCCTACAGTCCGGATTTGCTGCGGACGGTCCACGAGCTGACCGGCGGCCAGCCGCTGCTGGTCCAGCTGATCGGCGATACGCTGGTCGAGCATTTCAACCGCCGCCTGCTTGACCCAGGGCCGCCGCCTGAGTCGATGCTCGGGGCTGATGATTTGATGCAAGCGCTGACCGGCAATCCGCGCTTCGAGGCCGACAGCGCGATTTACTTCCAGGGCGTGTGGCGCCAGGCGGCTGATCCGCTCGGTCAGCAGACGATCTTGCGGGCACTAGCACAACGCGCGGGGTTGGCTGGTCCGTTTTTTTCGCTGCGCTCATCGCCACCAACATTGACCCAGGCCGAACTGTATGCGAGTGCGCCAATTGATGAGCTGGAAGCCATGAGCGGACTGGACCCGCAGGCATTCACGGCGGCTTTGGATTCGCTCAAGCGCCACGACATTGTGTCCGAGCGAGACGGAAACATCCGCTACACGGTCGAGCTGATGCGCCGTTGGGTCGCGGAGGGCGGCCCGGACGCGCGCTGACGATTTTAAGGAGGCGACGAAGCCATGGACTTTGCGATCAAGCCCGAGATCCAGCGGCTGCGCGAGCAGATCCTGGAGCTGCTGGAGAGCCGGATCTACCCCAAAGAGGCCGAGTGGTTCCGCTACGACGAGGAGGCGTTCCCGGCCTGCGCCGAGGACCATCCCGAGATCCGCGAGCTGCAAGCCGAGGCCCGGCGGCTGGGCGTCTGGGCCGGTCACTTGCCGCGCGAGGCCGGCGGCATGGGGCTGTCGGTGGTCGACTACGGCCTGCTAAATGAGATCATCGGCCGCTCGTATTTCGCGCCGCGGGTCTTCGGCTCCAACGCGCCCGACAGCGGCAACGCCGAGATTTTGTGGCACTTCGGCACCGACGAGCAGAAAGAGCGCTGGTTCTGGCCCTTGCAGCGCGCCGAGGTCCGCTCGTTCTTCAGCATGACCGAGCCCGATGTCAGCGGCGCCGACCCGACCAACCTGGAGACCCGGGCCGTGCGCGACGGCGGCGAGTGGGTGATCAGCGGCCGCAAGTGGTACAGCTCCAACGCCAACGGCGCCGGCTTCGGCATCGTGATGGCGCTGACCGACCCCGACGCCCCGGCCCACCGCCGCTACAGCCAGATCATCGTGCCCGCCGACGCGCCGGGGCTCAAGCTGGTGCGGCCGATCTCGGTGATGGGCCACACCACCGGCGGCGGCCACTGGGAGATTGAGTACGACGAGGTTCGCGCGCCGCTCGCCAATGTGCTCGGCCAGCCCGGCGACGGCTTTATGATCGCCCAGACCCGGCTCGGCCCCGGTCGCATCCACCACTGCATGCGCTGGCTCGGCCAGGCCCAGCGCGCCTTCGAGCTGATGTGCGACTACAGCCTCAAGCGCGTGGCGTTCGGCGGGCCGCTGGCCGAGAAGCAGACGGTCCAGAACTGGATCGCCGAGAGCGCCGCCGAGATCCAGGCCGCCCGCCTGATGACGCTCCACGCGGCCTGGAAGATCGACCAGCTCGGCGCCAAGGGCGCGCGGGTCGACATCTCGCTGATCAAATTCTTTGTGGCCAAGGTGATGATGGACGTGCTGGACCGGGCCATCCAGGTCCACGGCGGCCTGGGCGTCTCCGACGACACGCCGCTGGCCTTTATGTGGCGCCAGGGCCGGGCCGCCCGCATCTACGACGGCCCCGACGAGGTCCACAAGATGGTGGTCGCGCGCCAGGTGCTGAAGGAGCGCGCCCCCCGGGAGGGCGGCCGATGAGCCAGCCCGACACGATCGCGGTCCGCCCCGATGAGCGCTTCGACGAGCGGGCGCTGGCCGAGTGGCTGCGCGGCCGGCTGCCCGGAGCCGAGGCGCCGCTCGCGGTGCGCCAGTTCGGCGGCGGCGCCGCCAACCTGACCTATCTGCTGGACTACGGCGACCGCGAGTATGTGCTGCGCCGGCCGCCGCTCGGCCCGGTCGCCCCCTCCGCCCACGACATGGGCCGCGAGTTCCGCGTGCTCTCGGCGCTGCACCCGGCCTTTCCCGCCGCCCCGCAGGCCTTTGTCTTCTGCGACGACCCGGCGCTGATCGGTGCGCCGTTCTTTGTGATGGAGCGCCGGACCGGCGTCGTCACCCGCAAGTCCATCCCGCCGGCCTTCGCCGATCTGCCGGACGCGCCGCGCCGGATGAGCGAGGCGCTGGTCGATGCGCTGGCCGATTTCCACGCTGTCGACCCCGCCGCGATCGGCCTGGAGACGCTCGGCAAGCCCGCCGGCTTCCTGGAGCGCCAGATCGAGGGCTGGCACGGCCGCTGGCACAAAGCCAAGCTGGAGGACCTGCCGGCCATGGACGAGGTCCACGAGTGGCTGGTCGCCCGCCGGCCGCGCTCCTCGGCGGTCTCGCTGGTTCACAACGACTACAAACTTGACAATGTGATGTTCGCCGCCGATGATCCCTCGCGGCTGATCGCGGTCTTCGACTGGGACATGTGCACGCTGGGCGATCCGCTCGCCGACCTGGGCACGCTGCTCTGCTACTGGAGCCAGCCCGACGACGATCCGATGTTCCAGCTCGCCAGCATGATGCCGGTCGGCGACCTGGGCTTCCTGCGCCGGGACGAGCTGGTCGCGCGCTACGCCCGCCGATCGGGCCGCGATGTGGCCGAGATCGACTTTTACCATGTCCTGGGGCTGTACCGGCTGGCGGTGATCGCCGCCCAGATTTTCATCCGCTTCCATCGCGGCCAGACCCAGGACGCCCGTTTCGCGGCCTTCGGGCCGATGATCGCTGTTGTCGCCCAAGCCGCCCGCGCCCTGACCCTGCGGGCGGCCTGATCAAGGAGCTTTTCCCATGCTTAATCCCTTCGGTGATCGGCCCGGCCCGTTTGTGATCGGCCATCGCGGCGCCGCCGGCTACGCGCCCGAGAACACCATGGCCGCCTTCGAGCGCGGCCTGTCGCTGCGCGCCGACGCCATCGAGCTGGATATCAATTTCTCCAAGGACGGCGAGCTGATGGTCATCCACGACCCGACCCTCGACCGCACCACCTCCGGCAAGGGCTTTGTCTTCGAACGCACCGCCGCCGAGATCCAGGCGCTGGACGCCGGCTCCTGGTTCGATCCCTCGTTCAAGGACTGCAAGGTGCCGACGCTGCGCGAGGTGCTGGGCTGGGCCAAGGGCCGCACCAAGGTCGTGGTCGAGATCAAGAACGGGCCGATTTTCTATCCCCAGATCGAACATGCGCTGGTCAAGGTGCTCGATGAGTTCGAGATGCGCGGCGAGGTGCTGGCGATCTCGTTCGATCACCTGGTGCTGCGCGACCTCAAGGCCATCGCCCCCGACGTGGCGACCGGCGTGCTCTACGCCTCGCGCATGCTCGACCCGGTCGGCATGGCCCGCGGCGTCGGCGCCGACGCGCTGCTGCCCTACTGGGCGATGCTGACCAAGGAGGAGGTCGAGGCCGCCCACGCCGCCGATCTGTTCATCAGCCCCTGGGGCGGCCCGGTCCAGGACTACAAGCACCTGCTGGCGCTCGGCGTCGATGCGGTCGGCGCCGACTACCCCGACCGCCCCCGTGTTCTGATCGACGGTTTGGACGGCTAACAAGCCAAGGAGGCGCCCATGCCCCGCGATCTGCCGCTTGGCAACGGCCGCTTGCTGGTCGGTTTCGACCGGCTCTACCAGCTGCGCGACATCTATTATCCCAACGTCGGCAAGGAGAACCAGACCGACGGCGGCCTGTGCCGGGTCGGCGTCTGGAGCCGGGGTCGCATGGCCTGGCTCCACGAGGACGGCTGGGAGCGCGAGCTGGGCTACCTGGCCGACACTCTGGTCTCCAAGGTGCGGCTGGTCCATCGCGGGCTGGGCATCCAGCTGACGGTCTATGACGCCGTCGATTTCCACGAGGATGTCCTGCTGCGGCGCTTCGTGGTCGAGAACCTGGGCGACGAGCCGTGCGAGGTCCGGCTTTTCGCCCACCACGATTTCAACATCGCCGGCAACGCGGTCGGCGACACCGCCTACTACAAGCCGGACCTGCGGGCGGTCATCCACTACAAGGGGCC
>DASWWB010000237.1:0-2110 GCA_036406115.1 Herpetosiphonaceae bacterium | reverse complement strand
GCAGCCGCCAGCCGCTCGGCGGTGAGCTGTTTGCGCGGGATCGGCGCCGGCCCCGCCCCGAGGTCGGCGACCCGGCGGCCCCAGAAGGGCTGGTCGCCCATGAACGGCACGATCACCGAGGGCGCGCCGGCCCGCAGCCCGGCGGCCGTGGTTCCCGCCCCGCCGTGATGGACCACAGCCCGCATTCGCGGGAACAGCCAGCTGTGATAGATCGATGAGATCAGATGCACGTTGTCAGGTAGGTCGTCGAGGGTCAATCCGCCCCAGCCGGCAGCCAAGATGCCGCGCTGCCCGGTCAGCGCCAGCGCCTCCAGGGCGATCCGTCCGGCTTCGCGCGGGTCGCGGCTGCCCATGCTGCCGAAGCCGATGTAGACCGGCGGCTCGCCGGCGTCGAGGAAGGCCTCAAGCGCGGGCGGCGGCGCCCAGCCGGCCGGTTCGTCGAGGAACCAGTAGCCGGCCACGCGGAACCGCTCCGGCCAGTCCGCCGGGCGCGGTAGAACCGCCGGGCTATAGCCGTAGAGCGCCGGCAGCCGGTCAAGCTCCCGGAACGGCCCGCCGAACGGGCCGCGCACCATGCCGAGCTGGCGGCGGATCAGCTGGTCGGGCAGCTTTGAGGTTTGCCAGAAAAGCTGCCTGGTAGCGCTGAACGACAGCCGGTTGAGCGGACCGCCGAGCGACAGGCGCGGCGCCAGCGGGCTGGCGAACTGGCTGGTTGGGGCGAACGGAAACAGATAGGCCTGGAGGATCGGGATGCCCCGCTGCCTGGCAATGGCGAAGCCGCCGCCCAGCCCGCCCATGCCTGCCAGCAGCAGATCAGTCCCATCCAGCAGCTCCGGCAGCCGGGCGGCCGCCTCGCCGCCGCGCCGGCGCATCTCGGCGCGCATACGGCCGAGGATCCTGAGAAAGTTGCCGCTCTCGGCCACCGCGCGCCACTCCTCGCTTTGGAGCATGGCCTCGACGCTTTCGCCCGTCGAGCGGAAGGCCAGGCCGGCCTCGGCTGCCAGCGGGGCGAAATCATCGCTGGCGAGCATGCGGATTTCGTAGCCGGCGCGTTTGAGTCCCGCGCCGAGGGCGAGATAGGGCTGGACGTCGCCCCGGGTGCCGGAGGCCAGAATCGTGATCGTCGTCATGGCGTGGAATCCTCCTGGTGATGAGTGTCGCGTTGCGGCAGGTTAGCGGGCGCCGGCTAGGCCGTCGATGAGCAGATCGGCGGCCAGATCCGGAATGTCGTCCCAGGCGGCGGCCAGGGCGGGATCGCCGATGGCGCGCTGGATGAGCAGCCCCAGCACCATGCCGGCGATCGCCCGTACCCTCAGTTTGGCGGCGGCCGGATCGAGGCCGAGGGCCGCAGCATGCTCGGCGAACGCCGCGTCGCCGAGGGCCAGGGCCGGCTCCAGGATGCGGCTGGCGTAGAGCGAGCGCAGCTCCTCGTTGACCAGCATCTCCGCCAGGACGATGCGAAACAGCCCGCTGCTGTCGCCCTGGAGCTGGATCAGCGGCTGGCGGAGCATGCCGCGCACGAAGCCGCGCAGATCGCCGGGGGCGGCCGCCGGCGGCGCTTGCGCGACCGACTCCCGCAGACGCTCGAACAGCCCCAGCAGCACTGCGGCTTTGTGTTCGAAATAGGTGTAGATGGTTCCTTCCGCGATCCCGGCGTGGCGGGCGATGTTGCGGATGGTGGCGGCGTGGAAGCCTTTCTGGGCGAACACCGCCGCCGCCGCGTCGAGAATCTGGTGCTTGCGGGCGGCGATCCTGGCTTGCTGGATCGGATCAGTCATGGATTGGCCTCCGGCGCGCGGGCGCGGCGCCGCGCCTGCATAGATTATTGAATGATCAATCAATAAAATGAATGAATATTCAATCACTGGACATAGTGTGACTCAGGCGGCGCGCTTTGTCAAGGGCGCGTGGCGGAGCGAAGGCGCTTGCGGGGGATCGATCGTATGCTATACTCTTGTTACGGAACTCGCTCAAGATTGTCGAAAATCCATTCTTGACAAACTTAAGCAAGTCTGTTATATTTCTCGGCAAGTAAATACGAACTCATCCAGAGGAGCGGAGGGATCGGCCCTGTGAAGCTCCGGCAACCACCAGACAGAGATTGTCTGGG
>DASWWB010000236.1:0-1513 GCA_036406115.1 Herpetosiphonaceae bacterium | reverse complement strand
GGAGCACGGGCCGAGCGCGGCGCTGCTGACCGGCGCCCTCGGCTTCCACGAGGCCGGAGCCGAGGGCGCGCGGCGGCGCTATGCGACCGGGGCGGGCGGCGCGGGGGCGCTCGTCGATCTGCTGGCGACGCCGCTGCTGCGGGCCGGCAGCTTCGGCGCCGGCACGGTCCACCACGTCGCCTGGCGCACGCCCGACGACCGGCAGGAGCAGGTTTGGCGCGAGCTGCTGAGCGACGCCGGCATGCACGTCACGCCGATCAAAGACCGCCAGTACTTCCGCTCGATCTATTTCCGCGAGCCAGGCGGCGTGATCTACGAGATCGCCACCGACACGCCAGGCTTCGCGACCGACGAATCGCCAGATGAGCTGGGCAGCGGCCTGCGGCTGCCGGCCCAGTACGAGCCGCAGCGCGCCAGGATCGAGCAACAGGTCCCGCCGCTGCGCCTGCCAGCTGCAAAGGAGCGCGCCCGATGACCACCGCGACCGACCTTGGTTTCACCCACCGTTTCGAGCCCGCCGCCGGCGGCGACGGCGCGACGCTGCTGCTGCTGCACGGCACCGGCGGCGACGAGCACGATCTGATCGACGTGGGGCGGATGCTGCGGCCCGGCGCCGCCCTGCTCAGCCCGCGCGGCAAGGTGCTGGAGCAGGGCATGCCGCGCTTCTTCCGGCGCCTGGCCGAAGGCGTGTTCGACCTGGAGGACCTGGCGGCCAGGACCCACGAGCTGGCGGATTTCATCGCCGCCGCCTGCGCCGCCTACGGCCGGGACCCCGGGCGGGTCTTCGCCGCCGGCTTCTCGAACGGCGCCAACATCGCCGCCAGCCTGCTGCTGCTGCGGCCGGGCGTCCTCAAGGGCGCCGCGCTGTTCCGGCCGATGGTGCCGCTCGTGCCCGAGCAGCAGCCCAGCCTGGCGGGGACGCCGGTCTTCATCGGCGCCGGCCAGTTCGATCAGCTGGTGCCGCGCCGGGAAAGCGAGCGCCTGGCCGAGCTGCTGAGCGGCGCCGGAGCGGAGGTCACGACCGCCTGGCAGCCCGCCAACCACGGCCTGACCCGCCAGGACATCGAGCAGGCGGCGGCCTGGCTGGCCAAGCACGCCGGCGCCTGAGGCCGCCGCCCAGCCCATCAGCCCCAAACGAGCCGCCGGCGCCCATCCAGCGCCGGCGGCTCTGCTATACTCGCCGCGATTGGCTTAGCCGGAGCGCTGGTATGTACGAAAGCCCGCCGCCCATCCGCACGCCCTCGGTCGGCTGGATGCTCGCCAACCTCGTCTGGTGGATGACCCTGCACGGCGGCGCCTACGGCCTCGGCGCCGGCGCCGTCTACGGCTTGGGCGCCGGCGTGATCCTCGATTTCTCGTTGCTGGGGGCGTTTCTGGCGGGCATGCTGTTCGGCGCGATCGCCGGCATGGGGCTGGGATTCTGCTCCGGCTGGCTGATCGGCGCCATCGCCTGGCGCTGGTTCCGGCCGCTGCGGGATCCCGGCCGCTTCCGCGTTGTCGCGCAGATCGCCAG
>DASWWB010000235.1:0-4063 GCA_036406115.1 Herpetosiphonaceae bacterium | reverse complement strand
GGTCCTGATGGCATGCTCGTCGAACAGTAACCACGCTTCGGACATCCGGACCGGAATAACTCGCACGACTGGCGTTGAGAAATTCTTGATCTTGGCAAGAGCCTTATCGATTTCAGCAACGCGATGATTACGATCCTCACGCTCGGCATCGCGATGGATGAATAGAATATTGCATGGATAAAGATCCACACTCGTTTTGATCCGCTCTTCAAGTGTTTTGGGCACCTGCGGTAGGATTCTTAAATCGGCAAACTCCGGCTGGATCGCTACTCCGGGCAAATGCTGCCGCAGTGTCCAGCTAATAACATGCAATAACACACGGTCAGAACTACCATCCGGTAGCAATGTAAACCGCAGTTGGTTCATTGGGAATCACCAAAGCCTGGAATCATGAGCTGCAGGTCCTCCCGATCAACAACTCGTCTCTGTGGCTTATCTTGAGGGGAATACGGCTGTTGTCTTGACCGATCGACGGGATTCAAATACCAAGCCAGCTTACCTCTAGCCACATTGTGTTGCATATCGGGATGCTTCTGTCGCCACGTGTCGGGCAACGGGCTGAAGCGCACGGCCTTAAATCGCCGGCCGTTCTCGATGATTTCGCGATTTTCGGCCACTAGGAGACTATCATCAGGAACCTGCGCGACTACCGCCGGCGAGTGCGTGTTGATAATAACCTGACGTAGTGGGTTATCCAGACCAATTGATTCGTTAGGGTCGGTTGCTATATCTTGGAGCAGTCGCAACATTGCCGGGATGCGTGCCGGATGAATCCCATTCTCTGGTTCTTCAAAACACAACAAACCTTGGGAATTTGGCTCTAGCTCTAGGACTGCAAGCGCCAAAAACCTTAATGTCCCATCAGACAAGGCACGCGCTGGATGTGTTGTTCCAGTTCGATCTGTCACCTGTAAAGTATATAGCTCTCTTTTTTCATCACGATCTACTTGTACGGTGCCAACATCATCTAACAATACCGACAAGCGATTAGCTATTTGACTGTAAATTTGTCCTGGCGAGGGGCGCAGGATAACGCTCCCACGCTGAAATGATCTTGCTAAATGATAAAGAGTTGCCGGCAAGTGTGATCCGTCAGAGCCCAGTTGGTATTGATTGGGCGTATGGAAATCATCTGGTTTCCTTAACGCTGATGGTTCTAATTGTAGTAGGCGCCACGATTGCATCTCTCGTCTGACAACCAATGCTGTTGGACTCTCTGAGGCATCGGTAGCTGATAGCACAGTCCGAGGCAGATTTGTTGCTGAGAGAGATCTTGGTCTTCCGCTACTACCACCATCTTGGTGTAACTTGATTTTGCGATTAGGTCCGTCATCTTCTGTTGATATAAAGTGAGAAACATGTCTTTTTCCAATAACAACAGAATTTCGCCAGGCGCTGGGTTTGTGTGGGAATAAGAGATGTTTGTGCGCCTCTCCCTTTTTAATATGTACCAATTCTTCTTTTAGGATCTCGAGTGGGCCTAGATTCTTTTCCGGGTCTGGTAATCTGTACCCGATGATAAGGGTGTATTTTAAAAATGTGATACTTGCTGTGGCCTCCTGCCCTAGATCATCAAATGCTTTCTGCGGGATGATCATTTCTGCTTCAAAAATCATCTTATCAATGAATTCATTCTCGTTTTTTGAAAAAAGATTCTTGATATCACTATTTCTTTTCTCATCATTTCGAACAGAAGACGCCGCATCAAATAATGAGGCATTCGCTGTTGCGCTCAGAAACTGAATAGCATCAAATAAATTTGACTTACCAATGCCATTCACTCCGGCGATGCACGTAAATGGTCCGAAATGTACATCAACATCAACAAGATTCTTAAATCCAGATACCTTTAATCTTGTCAGCATCATGAATCTCCTATTCTAGATGCTTGGTCGTGTGTTTATCCGATCACCCGCGGCGTCATGTCGAGGGTGCCTTCGAGCATGTGGCCGAGGGTGCGGCGCAGGGTGAGCTGGTCGAAGGGCTTGGCGATGATCACGTCCACGCCGCGCAGCTTGGCGTCGGCGGGATCGATCTGGCGCGCCCAGCCGGTCAGCAGCACGGTGCGGATCTCGGGCTCGGCGGCCCGGACCTGGCGCAGCACGTCCCAGCCGCTCATATCGGGCATGCCGAGGTCGCTGATCACCACATCGAAGGCGCCGGGGCGGAAGCGGGCCAGCGCCTCGCGGCCGTTGTCAGCGCTGACCACGCGGTGGCCCCAGGCCGACAGCATGCGGCTGACCGCCGTCCGCACCAGCTCCTCGTCCTCCACCAGCAGCACGCGGCCGGTGGCGCCCGGCACTTCGTCGTCGTGGGCCATGACCTCGTCGAAATCGATGTCGAGCAGCGGCAGCCAGATCGTGAAATTGGTGCCGCGGCCCTCGATGCTCTGGACCTCGAAGCGGCCGCCGTGGCGCTGGACGATCGCCGCCGAGACCGACAGGCCCAGGCCGTTGCCGCGCTCGCCCTTGGTCGTGAAGAACGGATCGAAAATCCGCGCCCGGACCTCCTCGCTCATGCCGATGCCGCTGTCGGCCACCGCCAGGAAAACCTCGGCGCCGCGCTGGCCGGTCGCCACCCGGATCATGCCGCCCTCGGGCATGGCGTCGATCGCGTTGATGATCAGGTTTGTGACCACCTCGCGCAGCTCGGCGGCGTGGCCGCGCACCAGCGGCACCGGGTTCAGCTCGCGCTGCATCTCGATGTGGACGCCGCGCTCCTGGGCGCTGTTGCGCCAGCGGACCCGGGTCAGGTCGAGGGCGTCGCGGGCCAGCAGCTCCAGGTCCACCGGCGCGTCAGGCTGCTCGCCGTCGTTGCGGGCGAAGCCCTGGATGCGCTTGACAGTCTCGGCGCCGTCCTTGGCGGCCTTCTCGACCACCCGCAGCGTGCGCAGCTGCTCGGGATCCGCCACCTCGGTCATCAGGAGCTGGACATTGCCGAGGATGCCGGCGAGCAGATTGTTGAAATCGTGGGTCACGCCGCCGGCCAGCTCGCCCAGCGCCCGCAGCTTCTCGACCAGCAGCAGGTGGTCGCGGGTCTCCTCCAGGCGCTGGATGGCCTCGGCGCGCTGGGTGTAGAGCCGGCCGTTGATCAGCGCGGTGGTGAGAAAGTGCGACAGGCCGCCGAGCATGCCGATCTGGCTGTCGGTGAAGGCGTGGGCGGTGCGGCTGGCCAGGTTGAGCGTGCCGAGCCGCGAATTGCCGGTGTAGAGCGGCACGATCATCAGCGCGTTGGTCTCGGGGCCGAAGGGCGGCGGCAGCGTCCCCCGGTCGTCGGGGCTGACATCGGCCAGATAGACCGGGTGGCCGGCCTCGAAGGCCGTGCGCAGCGGCGTGCCCTGGGCGTCGAACGTCTGGCCGCCGGGCAGCTCGCCGGTGTAGGCGTCGTTGGCGGCGGCGATCACGAACTGGTGCTGGTCGGTGTCGTAGAGGCTGACGCTGGCCTGGTCGTAGGGCACGAGCTGGCGGATTTGCTGGAGCGCGGTGTTGAGGATCTGCTCCAGGTCCAGCGAGCTGCTGATCGCCTGGGCCAGTTCGTTGATCGCGGTCATGCTGGTGGCGCGCTCGCGGGCGGCGCCGTAGAGATTGGCGTTGACGATCGCCGTCGCCAGGTACTCGCCGACGGTCTCCAGCCGCTCGATGTCGCTCGGGGCCAGCAGCCGCTCGCTCTGAGCCAGCAGCACGCCCATCACCTGGCCGCCGGACAAGAGCGGCAGGGCGACCTGGGTGCCGATCGCGCCCGGCACGCGCCAGAGCGTCTCGAACGGCGCCTCGCTGCGGATCATCGTGCGGCGGTGGTGGGCGGCCTCGCCGGCCAGGCCGGTCGTGAGCGGCAGCCACTGGGTGGCGAAGGGCTGGATGGTCTGGTCTTCGAGCTGGATGGCGCCGTATTTGACGCTGATCCCGGTGCTGTCGAGCAGCCCGGCCGCCGCCAGGGTCAGATTGAAGCGCTGGGCGGCGATGCGGCCGAACTCCGTCAGCAGGGCCTCAAGCTCCAGCGAGGCGCCGAGCAGCCGGATGACCGCCAGCAGCGCGGCGTCCTGCTCGCGCTCGCGCGCCAGCTC
>DASWWB010000234.1:0-1995 GCA_036406115.1 Herpetosiphonaceae bacterium | reverse complement strand
GACGTCCGAAAAGCGATTGACACCGGCCGCAGAGTTTGATAGACTCCTTAGTGAACAAGTTCATTTATTTGAATGGAGAGGTTGATTGACCATGCACGCCCACTTGACGCATCTTGCCCACACGCTGCTGAATCAGTCGTGCAACGGGATGGCGCTCACCCTGGCGGCGATGACCGCCCAGGTGACCGGCACGACGCTGGACCAATGCGGTCTTGATCAGCTCGGCCCTGCGTGCAGGAGCATGTTCGCCCAGTTGTCCCAGCACCGCGCCGCCCAGCTGCGGCTGCAGCTTCCGGATCAGACGAGCGTCGACATCAGCATCGAGGCCGCCATCGAAGCCGAGCAGTACATGATCGCCTTCCACGTGCCGTCGCCCCACAGCCGGCAGTGGTTCGCCCTCTACCCGGCGACAATGGTCGTTTGCCGCAACTAAGCCCGGCGCTCTGCAAGGCGCGGCGTGTCCTGAGAGAACACGCCGCGCTGTTTATTTAGTCAATTCGCCATCCCATCCCGAATCCTGCTCAAGTATAATAGCGCCAACGCCTGTCGCATCTTGCATCAGAGAGGAGCGGCTATGCTCGAACGGCTGCTACGGATTGAATCGTCCGATCCCGCCCTGGTCCGGCGCGGGCGCCTGCTGAAAGGCGCGGTGGCGCTGATCGGCCTGGCGGCGCTGCTGGATTTGCCCCTGGTGCTCTCCAATCCCGCCGCCCCCGCCGCGCTGATCGGCGCCATCGCCGTGATGATCGTGATGATGGGGGTCTGTTTCTGGCTGCTGGAGCGCGGCCACGTCGTCGCCACCGCCACATTCTTCAGTCTCCTGATCCTGGCCGGCATCCTAGTCGGCGCGCCGCCCGAAACCCTGCTGAGCCGCACGGCCGCCGCCAGCCTGCTGCTGCCGGTGCTGATCGCCGGACTAGGCGTCGGCGCCAACGCCGCGCTCGCAGTCGGCGGGCTGGCGCTGGTCGGGCTGGGGCTCGTCGCGGCGTTCAGCGGGGTGCCCTGGCAGGGCCCGGCGACGCTGGCCGCCCTGATCATCGCCGCCAACACCACGCTGATCTGGCTGCTCTCCCGCAGCCTGGAGGGCGAGGCCGCCACCGCCAGGGCCAGCGCCGAGGAGGCCGTCGCCGGGCGCGACCGCATCGCAGCCCGCGAGCGGGAGCTGAGCGAGCTGAACGACAGCCTGCGCGGCAGCAATGACTCGATGCAGCAGTTGCTGGAGCTGGTCAACGACCTGGAGGCGCCGCTGATCCGCCTGCCCCGCGCCGGGCTGCTGCTGCCGCTCCAGGGACACCTGGACGCCGGGCGCGCCGGCCGGCTGCTGCCCAAGGTCTTGCAGGCGGTCCACGAGCAGCGGGCCCGGACCATCATCATCGATGTCACCGCGATCTCCGGCGTCGACACCGCCAGCCTGGGGCAGCTGCTCCAGCTGATCACCTCGTGCAAGCTGCTGGGCGCCGACGTGGTCCTGACCGGGGTCCAGGCCGCGCTGGCCCACTCGCTGGTCGGCCTCGGCGCCAATCTGAGCCAGATCAAAACCGCCGCCAGCCTGGAGCAGGCGCTCGGGCGGCAGCTGGGGGAGGGCGAGCCGCTGCCCGCTGATGCGGCCGGCTGGCGCGATTGAACCAGCCGCCGCGCCGAAGCGTGGTATTATTTTGACGCCGGCGGCGCTCGCCGCCGCGCCTGGCAAGCTGCCCAACAGCGAGGATCCCCCTATGTTTCGACGACTTTTCGGTGGCGAGGAGCGCACCGAGCAAGAAATCAAGCAGGAAGAACAAAAAATAGAGCAAAGCGTGCAAAAGACACGCGGCGGCCTGTTTGGCCGCATCGCCTCGATGTTCCAATCCGACGAGCCGATCACGCCGGAGCTGTGGGACGAGCTCGAGGAGCTGCTGATCGCCGGCGACGTGGGCGCCGAGACCTCGCTCAAGCTGGTCGAGCGGGTCCGCACCAAGGCCGAGAAGAAACAGCTGCGCCGCGCCAGCGAGGCCAAGG
>DASWWB010000233.1:0-3383 GCA_036406115.1 Herpetosiphonaceae bacterium | reverse complement strand
AGGTCGCCGACGAAGCGGTTGCCCAGGTTGAGGATGCGGCCGTCGGGCAGCACGTTGATATTCAGGACGCCATTGAGAACATCGATGCCGCCATGCTGCTGCTGGAGATAGAGGTGGGTGACGCCGGTGTGGTCGCTGACGTAGCGGTCGGAAACCCGCAGCTCCGCCAGATCGCCGGCAGCGAGCCCGTGGGCGGCGGGGTCGCCGCGCAGATACTCCAAGGCGATCGCCAGCGGATCGCCGGCGCGGGGCTGGGTCAGGGTCGCCAGGCCGGGGAGCGGGACCGGCGGGCCGCTGGCCGCTGGGGCCGGCCGCGCGACAGGCCCGAGGCTGCCAAGCGCCAGCAGAAAGGTGAGCAGCGTGGGCAGCGCGCTGCCCAGGACCAAGGAGCGTCGTGAGCGTGGGGCCATCGGTGGGGCCATCCTTTCTTCACACAAACGATCGGTTCGGTGGAGGATAGACGATCAGCCTCGGCTGGTTGCTGGCGCGGCGTTGAGATGCGGCTGACGGGCTGGGCGGCGAGCCTGACGCCGTCCTGAAACGGCGAAGCGAGGCGGCGCCGCGAAGCCGGCTATCCCCCGTGGCGCCGCTGCGATCATGACGCGCCGGCCGCCCGGAACGTTCAGTCCGCTTTGCCCGCCGGCAGGAATCGCCGCTCACTGCCAGCCCGGAATCTCCTCGGGGCTGGCGAAGACTAGCTTGCCCGCCGCCCGCGCCAGCTCCACCATCTGGTCGGCGCCGGCGGACGGCCCGCCGATCCGCAGCACCGCGTCGCATTTGGCCAGCAGCCGCTCGGCGACCGGGTGGAACACCGCCTGGAACGGCTTGTCGCCCACCGCGCGGGTCCCGGCCAGGCGCGCCAGCGGCAGCGCCAGCCACTCGCCCACCACCGGCACATGGCCCGCAGCGAACAGCGGCAGCGCCACCGCCTCCATCGCGGCGAGATTGGCGTCAAGCTTGGCGGGATCGTCGCCGGTGCCCGAGCGGTACGGGCCGGCGATCAAAATCATCAGGGACTGAGCTGCGGTCGGCATAGCGGATCCTCCAGCAAGCGCGGCACGGCGCCGCGCGGCGAGCCGGCCCCATTCTAGCCTACCGCCGCGCCGCGACCAAACCGGTGTATGATTGACCTGCTGGCGCATCCGGCGCCGGCAGCGCGGAGGGCGAGCGGATGCTGCATGAAGTCGTCGGGGCGGTGATCGCGCGGGAGGGCCGGCTGCTGCTGGCGTTGCGCTCGCAGGGGCGCAGCTGGTGTCCGGGCGTGTGGGATGTGCCTGGCGGCCACCTGGAGCCGGGCGAGTCACCGGAGCGCTGCCTGGCCCGCGAGCTGGGCGAGGAGCTTGGCATCGCGCCGACGCGCTGGGCCTATCTCGAAACCATCCGCGACGACGACGAGGATCTGGATTGCCGGTTCTACCTGGTGCTGGAGTGGCAGGGCGCGCCGCAAAATCTCCAGCCGGCGGAGCACGATGCGCTGGAGTGGCTGACGCCGGAGGAGGCGGCCGGGCGCGAGCTGGCCCACCCGAGCTATCCGGCGCTGTTCGCCCGCGCCCTGGCGGCGGCAGCGGCGATGGGCTGACGCCGGCTGCGTCATTTGCCCCGGTTTTCCCCC
The DNA here is from genome assembly GCA_036406115.1 of Herpetosiphonaceae bacterium. Taxonomy (GTDB): domain Bacteria; phylum Chloroflexota; class Chloroflexia; order Chloroflexales; family Herpetosiphonaceae; genus DASWWB01. Next base: position 1,771 of record DASWWB010000233.1, on the reverse strand, counting down.
GCTTTTTACCCTTTCTTTAGATTTGCCAATCGGGTCTAATGGCTGATAACGGTTTCATCGAGACAAGGAGCCAGCCATGAAGCGATTCGGCATGCTGTTTTCCGCCCTTTTCCTGCTCAGTTTGTTCAGCCTGACCGCGATCATCCACGCCGCGCCGGCCTTCACCGAGCAATTCGACCGGGATCTCGCCTCATCGGCGATTTTCAACTGGACCTCGAACTCCTCGCTGCCGCGCGGCACCGCCAACGTCACCGATGTGGCGGCTGACGACGATAAGATCCTGCGGCTGCAAATCGGCGCGGGCCAGCCGGCCAACCCGGGCAACGGCGCCAACATCATCTCCAAGCAAACCTACCACTACGGCACCTACGAGGCCCGGCTGAAGACCGCCGCCTGCCCGACCAGCGAGGGCGTGATCAACGGCTTCTTCACCTACGCCAACAACGGCGGCGACACCAACGGCAACGGCCTGCCCGACAACAGCGAGATCGACTTCGAGTGGCTGTGCGCCGAGCCGCAGTCGATCTACCTGACGCTCTGGACCGACTACAACCCGGCCAATGACGAGAGCCGCCGCGTCTTCCGCAAGATCAACCTGGCGACCGGCCGGATCGAATACACGCGCTACTCGACCAACTTCGGCGGCGCCTACACCGATCTGACCGGCGCCGAGGCCAGCCCGTCGACCGTCCCGGCGATCCCCGGCTACAGCTCGGCGTCGGCCTACTACACGTACGGCTTCACCTGGACCGAGACCAGCATCACGCTGTGGATCGTCAACCCGGCCAACGGCCAGCGGATCACGCTCTGGGACTATCGCGGCCCGTCGGCGCGGATCACTAAGGTCCCGGCCGCGTTCATGGCCAATCTCTGGCACACCAACTCTTGGGCGCCCGAGTGCTGCCCCGGCGCGCTCAACCCGCCGGCCGCCACCCGCAACCTCGACATCGACTGGCTGCGCTACACGCCGCTCGGCACCCAGCCGACGCCGACGCCCGTCCCGCCGACCGCCACGCCGACGCCCTCGCCGGCGGTGACGCTCACCAATCCAGGCTTCGAGGCCGACGGCGCGACCCAGGCCCCGACCGGCTGGGGCACCTGGGCGCCGACCGCGACCGACTACGCCGCCGATTTCACCGAAACCTTCAACGGCGCCCGCACCGGCGCCTACCACCTGACCCACTACGCCGACCGGCCCTACGAGGTCTTCACCTACCAGAAGCGCACCGGCCTCGCCAACGGCACCTACACCGTCAGGGCTTGGGTGCGCTCGACCGGCGGCCAGACCGCCGTCGAACTCCAGGCCAAGGAGTTCAACGCCGCCAATACGATCCTGCGCCAGGCGGTGCCGACCGCCAGCGCCTGGACTCAGGTCACGATCGCCAATGTCTCGGTCACCAACGGCCAGCTTGTGATCGGCTTCTACTCCAAATCGCCGGCCTACAAATACCTGTATGTCGACGATGTGACGCTCGTCCGCCAATAACAATCAGCCGCGCCGCGCCCGGAGCGGATAGGCCAGCCGGTCTGCCCCGGGCCCAGCCGCGCCGCACAAGGAACCCCTATGACGCAGACTGACCAATCGGCCCGGGCCGGCGGGCTGGCCGAAGCCTTCGGCGGCGACCTGGCCGGCTCGCCGGACTTCACCTGGTACTCGCACAGCGCCGGCGCGTCGGTGGCGGGCGGCTGGGCCGACAGCGCCGCGCGCGACGGCAGGGCCGGTCTGCTGCGGATCGGCGCCGGCCACCCGGCCACCCCGGACCAGGGCGCC
>DASWWB010000232.1:0-3884 GCA_036406115.1 Herpetosiphonaceae bacterium | reverse complement strand
GCCCAGCAGGCGGGCGAGCGTCGGCAGGCGGGCGCCGAGCCAGGGCGCGGCCGGCGGGTCGGTCAGGCCGACGCCGTCGATAAAGCAGACCAGCATCTTCATGGCGCCAGTTTAGCCGACCGCCGCCAGTTGTGCAATTTGACATGGATGGTTAAAAAGCCTATAATGAAGGAGCAGATTAAGAGCTTGCACTGGCACATGCCCTCGCGCGTGTGTCTTTCGTATCGTCGTAGGACCATCGATATGGCTGGCCTCGCCAGCTTAGGAGCATCATTCTTTCGTTGACGCTTCCCGTCTCATATCGAATGTACAACGCCAGGCGCGTGCCCACGACTAGGGTCACGTGCTTTTTATGCATGGTCCTCGCCCGTCCGATCACTATCCGGCGTGAACAAGCAGTGGGCAGCCTCCTTGGTTCACACGCGAAACATACCACCCCGGCTGCGTTTGATGCCCCGGCGACGAGCCACGGGCCTATTGACAACTATTTGGAGATCCGATGACAGTGGAACGCGAAAGCTTGGAGAACGTTCAAGAGCAGGATTGGACGGAACTTCTCGCTGAATACGACTATCAGCGCCCCCAGCGCGGCCAGCTGCGCGAAGGCATTGTGATGCGGGTTGAGGACAACCAGATTCTGGTCGACATCGGCGCCAAGCACGAAGGCGTCATCCCCAACAATGACCTCCGTCGCCTGCCGCCGGAGATCGTCCAGAGCATCAAGACCGGCGACTCGATCCAGGTCTATGTGATGGAGCCGGAAAGCAAAGAGGGCGACCTGGTGCTCTCGCTGAACATGGTCCAGGTCGAGCGCGACTGGCAGGAAGCCCAGAACATGCTCGACAACGGCCAGATCATCGAGGCCGGCGTCGTCGGCTACAACAAGGGCGGCCTCCTGGTCCAGGTCGGCCGGGTCCGCGGCTTCGTGCCCGCCTCGCAGGTGGTCAACCTCCACAGCCGCACCGGCGCCGAGGGCCAGCAGAGCGCCATGACCAAGATGGTCGGCCAGACCATCCCGCTCAAGGTGATCGAGGTCGACCGCGAGCGCAACCGCCTGGTGCTCTCCGAGCGCGCCGCCATGCAGCGCTGGCGTCAGTCCCAGAAGGAGCGCCTGCTGGAGAACCTCCAGCCCGGCGCGATCGTCGAGGGCCGCGTCAACCAGCTCACGCCCTTCGGCGCGTTCATCGACCTGGGCGGCGCCGACGGCCTGGCCCACATCTCCGAGCTGTCCTGGCAGCGGGTCAACCACCCGCGCGAGGTGCTCCAGCCCGGCCAGGAAGTCAAGGTCTACGTGCTCGAAGTCGATCGCGAGCGCGAGCGCATCGGCCTGTCGCTGCGCCGCCTCCAGCCCGATCCGTGGGCGACCATCGACCAGCGCTACGATCTCGGCCAGATCATCACCGGCGAGGTGACCAACATCGCCCCGTTCGGCGTGTTTGTCCGGGTCGAGGAGGGCGTCGAGGGCCTGATCCACGCCTCCGAGCTGTCGGAGAACCCGCTCAACCAGGCTGGCGAAACCCTCCAGCCCGGCATGACGGTCCAGGTCAAGGTCATCAGCCTTGACCGCCAGCGCCAGCGCCTAGGCCTGAGCCTGCGCCGCATCGAGGGCAACGACACCCCCGCCGCCGCCGCTGACGAGGGCAACTCGGACAACGGCTCCGACGTCGAGGCCGAGGCCGAGGCGATCGACGCTTAGTCCCGCACATCGAACGCCCGCCAGCAGCTCGCTGGCGGGCGTTTGGTTTTTAGCCTCGCGGATTCAGCCGGCATCGCACCGCGCCGGGAATCCCAACGCCCGCCGGCGTGCTGCCGGCGGGCGTTGGGTATGCGAGCGGCCGGAGCCGCGCGGCTACATCGTCTCTTGCAGTTTCGTCACCAGCTGGCGCATAGCGAAGCGGGCGCGCCCGAGGTTGCCGTTGGCCGACAGGCCCAGCACGGCGTAGTAGCCGGGCAGGATCTGGCTGGCGAGATAGGTGAGTTGCTCCGCCTCCACAATCAGATCGCGCATCTGGCCGCCCTGCATGCGCTCGACCGCCGCCGCCGCCGCCGAGGCCAGCCCGCCGATCTCGATCTCGGCCAGGCTGCTGTCGAAATCCTCGTCCACGTCGCGCAGCGCCATCTCGACGCCGAGCCCGTCAGTGCCGACAATGCCGGCGAGTTTCGCGCCAGGTACGCTGTCAATTGCGTCAGTTAGAACATCGTGCAACCCCATACGTGCTCCTTCGTCACCAGCCCCGGACGGGGCGCCTTGCTTGGCGGGTATCATACCATATTAGCTGTCAGCAATCAGTCGTCAGTCGTCAGGGGCGAATCACCTGGAACACTGTTTGTTCTTGGCAACGCGCTGCGCGTACGGAAAAACGAGGCTGACGACTGACGACTGATTGCTGACGACTGATCCTACATCTCGCGGCGGCCCTGCAAGGCGCGGCCCAGCGTCACTTCGTCAGCGTACTCCAGGTCGCCGCCCATCGGCAGGCCGCGAGCCAGCCTGGTCACCCGCACGCCCAGCGGGATGATCTCGCGGGCCAGATAGGCTGCCGTGGCGTCGCCCTCGAGGTTGGGATTGGTGGAGATGATCACTTCCTCGACCGGCTCGGCCTTGAGGCGCAGCAGCAGCTCGCGGATCTTCAGGTCCTCGGGGTTGACGCCCTCGACTGGCGAGATCGCGCCGTGCAGCACGTGGTACAGCCCTTTGAACTCACCGGTGCGCTCCAGCGCCACCACGTCCAGCGGCTCCTCGACCACGCAGATCTGCTGCTGGTTGCGGTTGGGGTTGCGGCAGAGCGGGCAGGGATCGTCGACGGTGATGTTGAAGCAGCGGCTGCAAAGAACCGTCTTCGACTTCATCTCGATGATCGCCGCCGCCAGCCGCTCGGAGTACTCGGGTTTGGCGCGCAGCAGATAGAACGCCAGGCGCGACGCCGATTTCGGGCCGATGCCCGGCAGCCGGTTGAACTCGTCAATCAGCTTGGCCACGGGCTCGGCGGTGATGTGTTCGTAGCCGATTGCCACGGATGCCCTCGTTTCTGGGCGGCGCTCCCGCCCCCAAGCTTAGAACAGGCCGGGAATGTTGACGCCGCCGGTCAGCGGCCCCATCTTGGCCTCGGCGATCTCCTGGGCTTTCTTGCTGGCGTCGGCGATCGCCGCCATCACCAGGTCTTGCAGCAGCTCGACATCGTCGGGATCGACGGCGTCGGGCGAGATTTTGACCGCCTGAACCTCGCGGTGGCCGTTCATGGTCACGGTGACGATGCCGCCGCCGGCCGAGCCCTCGACGTTGGTGGTGCCCAGCTCTTCCTGGGCCTGCATCATCTTTTTCTGCATCTGCTGCAGCTGGTTGAGCATTTTGCGATCCATTGATAGGCTCCTTTATTGCTTAGGTGGCTGATTGGTCGTCCTGGACTCCGACAATGCGCGCGTCGAAAATATTCCGCGCGTATCTGACCATATTATCCTTCATCAAATCTTCGCGCTGCTTGCGGGCGTCGCTGGCCCGGGACTTCTGCTCGTTGGTGATCAGCTCGCAGCGCATCTGAATGCGATGTTTGATATGCTTCGTGATGATATCCTCGACCAGCGTGCGATTGGCGATGTCCTCCAATTTGCGCTGATGGAACGGCGACTGGGCGCCGATCACCAGCACGTCGTCGGTGACCGAGATCGGGTCGCACGAGCGCAGCAAGGCCTGGACGGTGGGATTATACGGCTTGATGTCGTCGATGATTTGCTTCCACGCCGCCTCGATCTCCGCCAGCAGCACCTCGGACTCCGGCAGCAGAATCGCCTCGTCGACCTCGGCATGGGCGGGCCGGCTCGCAGGCGCGGGTTCGCTCGCTGCGGGCGGGCGCGGCGGCGCCGAAGCGACAGCCGGAGCCTCGCCG
>DASWWB010000231.1:0-6422 GCA_036406115.1 Herpetosiphonaceae bacterium | reverse complement strand
CAGGCCGGCGCCGGGCAGATCGCAGCCGCGCAGGCCCTCGACGCTGCCGCTCACCAGGCCGGCGCTAGTCGGCGCCCCGACCTCCAGCGCAACCGGGATGACCACCGCCGGCTGGAGGCCGTCGTGGCCGACCACCAGCTTGGCGGCGTAGGTGCCGGGCTGGCTCAGGGTGCGGGCGTCGAAAATCACGCTGACCTGGCGGGTGGAGGCCGGCTGCCCGGGGCCGCCGGCAGCAGCGGGCACCGTGCCCGAGGTCGGCGACTCGCGCAGCCAGGGCACGTCGGCGCAGGCCGCCGCGCCGGGCCGGGGCAGGCACAGCGCCTGGTTAGCCTGGAGGCTGGCGGCGTTGAAGGAGTACTGGATGCCGCCGGCCGGGCCGCGCAGGCCGACCGTGGCGCTGGCGCCGCCGTTGAAGCCGGCGTTGCCGAAGTCGACATCCTTGTATTGGAACAGCAGGCTGCCGCTCTCGAAGAACACCGCCTGGAACGACGCGCCGCCGATCCCGCCAGCGCTGCCGTAGTGCGGCCGGTCGTTCCACTGCACCACGGTCTGCCGGTTGGGCGACGAGCCGATCGTCTTGACGAAGATCTGGCCGCGGTCGGCGCTCAGGTCGTCCCAGAACGGCGCGACCAAGTATTGCGGCGCGGAGGCGATGGCCAGATTGTCGCCGTCGATGTCGCCGGCTGCCGCGCCGACCAGGATGGCGCCGTTGTTGCCGATCCGCAGCTGGTTGGAGACAAGGTCGTAGAAAGGGAAGGCGAACGGCAGGGTCAGATCGAAGGACTCGTCGTCATCGGGGTTGAATGCCGTGCCGTCGGCGGCTTCGATCCAGCTGGCGCCGATCAGCGACCAGCCGTAGCCGCCCGCGTCCGGCCCGCCCGCCTGGGCGCCCGGCAGCTCGCTCAGCCCGAACTGGAGCGGCGCGGCGCCGGTGTTGCTGATGGTGAGGGTCCTGGTCACCTGCTGGCCGATCAGCAGGCTGGCCGACAGGCTGGCGGGCGCGACGCCGACGCAGGGCTCCTCCAGCCGCAGCGCGAAATCGCGGGTCAGCGAGTCGCCGGCGGCCAGCGCCGCGCTGCCCGTACCCGGAACATGGCCGGCCCGGGCGACGCTGATCGTGTAGCTCGCGGCCGGGCCGAAGAAGGTATAGCGGCCGTTCGCATCGGTCGTCACCGAGCCGTTGATGCCGCCGCTGGCGCTGAAGCTGACCGTCGCGCCCGCCAGCGGCGCCGGGGCGCTGTCGCACAGGCCGCGCCCGGTCACCGTGCCGCTGATCCGGCCCTGGCTGGCGTTGGAATTGACCGTCAGCCGGACCGGGACGTTGACCGGATCGGCCGGGGCTTCGCTCGCGCTCAGGCGCAGCGTGCCGGTGTAGACGCCGGGCTGCGGAACCTTGGTCGCGTCCCAGCTGATCGCCACATTGACCGACCCGGACGGCGGCACCGAGACCACCGCCGGCGCCTCGGCCAGCCAGGGCAGATTGTCGGCGGCGGGATTGCCCAGCAGCCAGCCCAGCGAGCGCTCGACAATATCGCGCTCGATCGGCTCGGCCGGCGTCACCGTCCCCAGCAGATGGAGGTCCGAGGCGACATACACCGCCTTGTAGCTGTTGCGGGCGATCCGCGAGCCGCCGACGCTGTTATCGAACACATAGCGCAGGATAGGCGTCGAGCTGGCGCCGGTGGCGAAGGTGTCGGGGAAGCCGTCGGCCGAGGGCACGCTCAGGCCGGCCAGGATATCGAAGCCGGTCATGTCGACGCTGCCGCCGTCCGGGTCGGGCTCGTCGGCGCCGAATGTCGCATCAAGATAGGTGCGGTAGAACGTCGACGTGCCGGTGTAGAATCCCAGGTCGTTGTCCATGATCAGCAAGCGGCCGCCGGCGTCGAGGTAGGCGGTCAGCTTGGCATTGCTGGGATTGGTGTCGGTCGTGCCGGTGCGCCCCAGGTAGACCACGGCGGCGTAGGTCTGCAGGTTGCTGACGCTGCGGCTCTCGAAATCGACGTTATCGACCGCCTCGGGCGCGTAGCCCAGGCCGGTCAGGATCGACACGGCGGCGGCGCTGGCCTGGGCCGCCTGCTGGTTGACCACCAATACCCGGGGAGGCGGCGCGCCCGTCACCCGCAGCGGCAGGGGCTGGGAGCCGCCGCTCAGCTCGCTGATCGTGACGGTCAGCGGGCGGGTGGTGCTGTTGGTCAGCGTGAGGCCCCGGGTGTCGGTCACCACCTGGCCGAACGCCAGCGTCCGCGCCAGCTGGCCGGGCGCCACGGCGAAGGGCGGCGGCAGCGCCGCCGGCCCGGGGTCGGCGCGCCCGGGACTCACTGGCTGCGGCGCTGCAGGCGGCGGGAAGGACGAGGAATTCGCGGCGGCGCTGGGCCGCGCCCCGAACGGCAGCGCGAGAACAAGCACCACCAGCCAGCAAAGAGCCCGGACCTTGGGATGACGCATGCGGTTTCTCCTTCGTGGGACAGACATCCAAACAGCACCTCCGACGGCTGCCGCGATCCGCCCCGAGGACGCCCTGCCGCCATCGCCCAGCGGGCTCCCTGCCAGGCGCCAGACGCGGCAGGGCGGCGGTGCGCCAGGCGGACTGGCGCGGCGAAGTGGGTTAAGCGGGTGCCGGAGAGACTATTCCTGGGGAACAGCGGTGAGAGTATAGCACTTTTGGCAGGCGCTGGCGTGGCGCGGGTCGGGGGCCGGGGCGGCGCGCGGGGCGCCGCCCCCCGCCGCATTTAGTCGAAATCGAAGAACTCGTCGAGGAAGCTGTCGTGGCGCTTGTGCTTCCTGCGGTGGCCGTAGTAGTGCTTGCCGTGGCCGTAGTGGGGCTGGTTGTAGTGCTGGTTGTACGGCTGCTGATAGGGCTGCTGGTGCGGTTGCTGATAGGGCTGTTGGTACGGCTGGTGCGGCTGCTGGTAGCCGGGCGGCGGCGGCACCGGCTGCTGGTAGGGCTGCTGGTGCGGCTGCTGGTAGCCCTGGTGCGGCTGCTGCGGCTGCTGCGGCTGCTGCGGCTGCCAGCCCGGCGCCGTCGAGCGCTCGATCAGCTTGTCAAGCTCGCCCCGGTCGAGCCACACGCCCCGGCAGTTCGGGCAGTAGTCGATCTCGATGCCCTGGCGATCGACTTTCATCAGCTTTACTTCGCTGCATATCGGACAGTACATGGCGCCTCCTTTGCAAATAGCGTCACGCCCACAGCATATCACAGCCCCGCGCCGCGCGGCGGCCCATCTCTTTGTTTATTTTGTTGATCAACTATATAATAATCAGAGGCATATTGATTGACTCCAAGGAGGCCTGTGATGGCGCAAGCGACTGTCGATCCCCAGCCGGCTGACGGAATCCCGCTGCCGGTCGTCAAACTCAACCGCTGGACCCTGCTGGCCGGCATCCTGCTGGGCCTGGCAACGGGCCAGCCCTGGCTGACGACCATCCTGTTCGCCCTGCTGCTGCCCGCGGTGCTGCTCGGCCCGCGCTTCAGCCCGATCTTCCTGCTCGGCTCGGCGCTCTTCGCCCGCGCCAACGCGACCGCCGAGCGCGAGGACCGGCGGCTGATGCGCTTCAACAACACCATCGCCCTGGTCCTGCTGGGCGCGGCGCAGGTCGCATTCCTGCTCGGGGCGCCCGTGCTGGGCTGGGCCTTCGCCCTGATGGTCGCGGCGGCGGCTGGCGTGGCGCTGGCGGGATTCTGCCTCGGCTGCTTCCTGTACTATCAGTTCAAGATCAACCGCACCCGGCTGTTCGGCTAGGACAGGAGCGCCAGCAGGAAATAGCAGAGCGGCGGACCCAGGCCGGAGACCGCCACCAGCGCCAGCGCCACGCCCAGCGACAGCAGCGGGGGGCGGGCGGCGGGCACCTTGTAATGCGGCTCGGCGGGCTGATCGTCCTGGCGCGGCGTTTCATCCATCGAATCCTCCTCCGCAGCCCGCGAGGCCGGGCCGGCTTTGCCCTATAATAGCCGCCAAGGAGGATATCAATGCGACACAGATTTTTGGTGATGCTCGCAAGCATCATGCTGGGACTGCTGGCCGCCTGCGGCGGCACCGCCGAGAACGCGACCGGCGGCCCGACCGGCGCCGCAGCGCCGGGCCTGCCCGACCTGGGCGGGCGCGACGTGACGATCGCGGTGGAGAACGCCTACATTCCGTTCAACTACATCAACCCGCAGACCAAGCAGGGCGAGGGCTGGGACTACGACGCCTGGCGCGAGATCTGCCGCCTGCTCAACTGCAAGCCGGTCTTCCAGGAGGCCTCCTGGGACGGCATGATCCAGGCCGTCAGCACCGGCCAGTTCGACGCCGCCGCCGACGGCATCACGATCACCCCGGAGCGCGCCCAGCAGGTGGCCTTCTCCAAGGGCTACGCGACCGTCGACCAGCGCCTGCTGACTCGCGGCGACGAGACCCGCTTCAAGGGCATGCCGGACTTCGTGGCCAACGAGCAGCTCAAGCTCGGCACCCAGACCGGCACCACCAACTACGAAACCGCCAAGACCCTGCTGCCCGAGTCCCGGCTCCAGGCCTTCGAGACCTTCCCGGTCGCGGTGGCGGCCCTGCTCAACGGCGACGTGGACGCGGTGATCATGGACGAGACCGCCGGCCAGGGCTACGTCGGCACCAACGCCGAGAAGCTGACGCTGGTCGGCGAGCCGATCAAGAGCGACGAGCTGGGCTTTATTTTCCCCAAGGACAGCAAGCTCGTCGATCCGGTCAACAGCGCGCTTGACGCGATGAAGGCCAATGGCAAGCTCGCTGAGCTGACCAAGAAATATTTCGGCCCGGACTTCAAGGCCCCCCAAAGCTAGCGCGCCAGCCGCGGGGGCGGGGCTTGGCGCTCCGCCCCCGCTTGTTGAGGAACGCCCATGGCCCTTGACCGCGAGCATGCGCGGCCCGGCGGCGCCTTCCGCTGGCGCCAGTTCCCCTGGTGGCTGGTGATCATGATCGCCATGATCCTCGCCACCGCCGTGCTGATCATCACCAAACCCGTCTACCAGCAGATTTTCGCCACCATCCTGACCGGCCTCGGCACGACGCTGTTTGTCACCGGGGTCTCGTTCGGCTGCGCGCTGGTCACCGGCCTGATCCTCGGGCTGGGCCGGATCTCCCGCAACATCGCGGTGCGCAACCTGGCGACGCTCTACATCGAGTTCATCCGCGGCGTGCCGGTGCTGGTGCTGATCTTCACCATCGCCTTCGCCATCGTGCCGGCCCTGGCCTCGCTGATCGGCTTCCCCACCAACGCCTTTTCCTTCACCGCGCGGGCGATCATCGCCCTGGTGATGATCTACAGCGCCTACATCGCCGAAATCTTCCGCGCCGGCATCGAGTCGATCGGCCGCGGCCAGATGGAGGCGGCGCGCTCGCTGGGCATGTCCAACGCCCAGGCCATGCGCACGGTCATCCTGCCGCAGGCGGTGCGCAACGTGCTGCCGGCGCTGGGCAACGATCTGATCGCGCTGCTCAAGGACACCTCGCTGGTGTCGGTGCTGGCGGTCCGCGACATCACCCAGGTCTCGCGGCTCTCGCTCAACACGACCTTCCTCTACGAAGAAACCTACCTCGTGCTGACCCTGTTCTATCTCTCGATGACGCTGCTCCTGTCGCTGCTGCTCCAGTACGTCCAGCGCTGGGCCAGCAAAGGCCGCGCCGCCTGACCAAGCCAGGCGGCGCGCGGGGCTGATCGGCGGACGGCTAGCGCTGGTAATCCTCGGTCTCGCCGATCTGCCAGCCGCTGCCAGGGCCGCGCCCGTCGCGGGTGGCATTGGGCGCCTCGCTCAGCGTGATCCGGATCCACTGCGGCTTGCCGGTCGGCCCCATGCTGGTGAACGACGGGGTGACGAAGGTGAAGGTGCCGGGGCCGGTCAGCGTCACCGGCTTGTTCTGCACCAGCCACTCGTCGGCGACGCGGCCGGCGCCGCAGGGCAGCCGGTCGCCCCATTTGCCGTTGCTGTCCCAATCGCTCCACAGGTTGAGATAGGCCCGCGTGCTGCCCGTGAAGAACACCGTCACTTTGTAGACAAGCTTGGTGGTGTCGCAGGGGGCGAATTTGGGCGGCAGGCTGAGGCCGTCGTCGCCGCCGTCGAGGTCGGCGGTCGGGCCGAGCGGCTTGATGTTGTTGGGCCCGTCGCTGTCCCAGCCGCTGTCGGCCTGCTGCTCGGCGCTGATCGCCGAGCCCAGCACATAGACCGGGCCGCCGCTGTTCTGGTGATAGGCGCCGGTCGGGACGACGCCGAGCTGGAAATTGGTGGGGAACTGGGCGGGCGGGCCGCCGGGATAGAGCGGCATCGCCACGCCGAAACTGTTGTTGCTGTCGGGCGCGTCGCCGAAATCGGGCAGGCCCGCCGCCGGCTCCGCCGCCGCCGGCCCTCCCGTCGCCGCCGCCAGGCCCACCGCCACCGCCAGCATTCCGAACCGCCGGGCCAATCGCTGCAT
>DASWWB010000230.1:0-2830 GCA_036406115.1 Herpetosiphonaceae bacterium | reverse complement strand
CCTGCTCGCGGGGCGGGGTGCCGGGCGGCGTGTAATCTTTCAGCCCCAGCACGACTTTTTGCGGCTGGCGGGCGCCGCAGGTGGGGCAGATTGTATCTTGGTCATTGAGGGAAGCCTGGCAGATAACGCACGGTTTTGTCATGGGCGAAACTCCGTCTTGGCTGTTTGTTGCGCCATGCTACCCTAATCGGCGCGCCGTGGCAACCGGGCGATGGTCCCGGCTGTGGCATGGGCCGGGCGGCGCCGCCCCCGATTCGCGCGGCTCATGATATGATGAGTGGCTGGCATAGATCGTGAAAGAGCGATCGCGGGGTTGTTTTGCGGAGGGCATCATCAGTGCAACAGGATTGGTTCAAAGATGCGATTTTCTACGAGCTGCATGTGCGGGCGTTCCAAGATAGCAACGGCGACGGCAACGGCGATTTCCGCGGCCTGACCGAGCGGCTGGATTACCTCAAGGGATTGGGCGTCGACTGCCTGTGGCTGCTGCCGTTTTTCGCCTCGCCAGGGCGCGACGACGGCTACGATGTCGCCGACTACTGCTCGGTCCATCCCGCCTACGGCACGCTGGATGACGTGGTGGCCTTCCTCGACGCCGCCCACGCCCGCGGCCTCAAGGTGATGACCGACCTCGTCATCAATCACACCTCGGACCAGCACGCCTGGTTCCAGCAGGCCCGCCAGCCCGATTCGCCCTACCGCGACTACTACGTCTGGAGCGACACCGATCAGAAATACACCGATGCGCGCATCATTTTCACCGATACCGAGCGCTCCAACTGGACCTGGGACCCGGTCGCCGGCGCCTATTTCTGGCACCGCTTCTTCAGCCACCAGCCCGATCTCAACTACGAGAACCCCAAGGTGCTGGAGGAGATCCTCAATGTGATGAAGTTCTGGCTCGATCTGGGCTTCGACGGCTTCCGGGTCGACGCCGTGCCCTATCTGATCGAGCGCGAGGGCACCAACTGCGAGAATCTGCCCGAAACCCACGTGATCCTCAAGGCGATGCGGCGCTACGTCGACGAAAACTATCCCGGCTGCGTGCTGCTGGCCGAGGCCAACCAGTGGCCGGACGACGTGCGGCCCTACTTCGGCGACGGCGACGAGTTCCACATGGCCTTCAATTTCCCGGTGATGCCGCGGCTGTTCATGGGGCTGCGCAAAGAGGATCACGGGCCGATCGTGGACATCGTCAAGCGCACGCCGGTCATCCCCGAGAACTGCCAGTGGGCCACGTTCCTGCGCAACCACGACGAGCTGACCCTGGAGATGGTCACCGACGAGGAGCGCGACTACATGTACAAGGAGTACGCCGCCGATCCGCGCATGAAGATCAACGTCGGCATCCGCCGCCGCCTGGCCCCGCTGATGGAAAACGGCCGGCGCCGGATCGAGCTGCTGAACAGCCTGCTTCTGACGCTGCCCGGCTCGCCGATCATCTACTACGGCGACGAGATCGGCATGGGCGACAATGTCTACCTGGGCGACCGGAACGGCGTGCGCACGCCGATGCAGTGGAGCACCGACCGCAACGCCGGCTTCTCCAAGGCCGACGGCGCCCGGCTCTACAGCCCGGTGATCGCCGATTCGGTCTACGGCTACCAGGCGGTCAACGTCGAGGCCCAGGAGAGCACCCAAAGCTCGCTGCTGAACTGGATGAAGCGGCTGATCCGCATCCGCAAGCAGTACAAAGTCTTCGGCCGGGGCGGGATCGAGTTCCTCTACGCCACCAACCACAAAGTGCTGGCGTTTGTCCGCTCCTACCAGGATGAGCTGGTGCTGATCGTCAGCAACCTGTCGCGCTTCGTGCAGCCGGTCGAGCTGGATCTGCAAGCCCTGACCGGCTACCGGCCGGTCGAAATGATCGGCGAGACGCCGTTTCCGCTGATCGGCCAGCTGCCCTACTTCCTGACCCTCGGCCCGCACGGCTTCTACTGGTTCCGCCTGGAGGCCCCGCGTGACTGAGCTGGCCCCGGACATCCTGGCGGCGCTGGCGCCGCTGGCGCGCGAGCAGCGGCTGGGGGTGATCAGCGACATCGACGGCACGCTGAGCCAGATCGCGCCCACGCCGGCCGCCGCCCGCCTCTGCCGCAACTGCCGGGTGTACCTGCGCCGGCTGGTCGACACCACGCCGCTGGTGGCGGTCTGCTCGGGCCGGGCCGTCGGCGACGCCTGGACCCTGGTCGGCGTGCCGGATCTGCTCTACGTCGGCAACCACGGCCTGGAGCGCCTGCGCGGCGGCGAGGTCGTCCCCGACCCGCGCGCCCTGGCCTACGCGCCGTCGCTGGCGGCGGCGCTGGCCGAGCTGAAGCAGCATCCGCTGCCCGAGGGCGTGCTGATCGAGAACAAGGGTGTCACCGGCTCGATCCACTACCGCCTCACCGAGGACGAGGCCGCCGCCGCCGCGCTGCTGGCGCCGCTGCTCCAGCGCATCAGCGAAGCCCACGGCCTGCGGCTGCTGCCCGGCCGCATGATTTTCGAGCTGCGCCCGCCGCTCGACATCAACAAAGGCACCGCCGTCTTTGATCTGATCGATGAGTTCGACCTGCGCGCGGTGATCGTCCTGGGCGACGACGTGACCGATGTCGATGCGTTCCGCGCGCTGCGGGCGGCTGGCGAGCGCGGCGTGGCGACCCTGTCGGTCGGCATCCTCAGCGACGAGACGCCCATGGTCGTCCGCGAAACCTGCGACGTGACCGCCGACGGGGTCGCCGGCACCTCGGCGATTCTGGCCTGGCTGGCCGATCAGCGCGAAACGTTCAAACACACCCCGGAGGTGAGGAGTGCCCATGTCCCGTAGGATGCTCGCCGCCCTGGCGCTGCTGCT
>DASWWB010000229.1:0-1605 GCA_036406115.1 Herpetosiphonaceae bacterium | reverse complement strand
GTGGAGCGGCGTTCTTTTCGTGTTTGAGGGCGCCGGCGAGGGATTTGCATACGGTTTCACCGCGCTTTCGTACGCTCTCAACGCCTGGCTGATTTACCGCCTGGGATGCTGGCTCGGCAGGCTCGGCGCGTAGCCGGGCGCCGCCTCCCTCCGCCAGATGGCGGGGCCGGCGGCCCGAGCGCGCGTGCTATACTTGGGCCGGAAGGCTGAATCGATGCGGAGGACCTGATGAGCACGCAGCGGATACGCCGGCTGGCCGAGGCCGGACGCCTGGCGGGGATGGACGCGATTGTTTTGATGCCGGGGGCGAATCTTTTTTATCTGACGGGCTTGACCATCCATATGAGCGAGCGGCTCTCCCTCGCCATTTTGCCGACCGACGGCCGGCCCCTGCGGATGCTGCTGCCGGCGCTTGAGCAGCCGCGCGCCGAGGCCGAGTACCGGGGCGGCGTGCCGATCGAGTGGTTTCCCTGGAGCGACGCCGACGGCCCGCGCCTGGTCACCAAGCGGGCGGCGGCCGGCTTCATCGGTCGCACGCTGGGCGTCGAGTACACGGCGATGCGGGTGATGGAGCTGCGGGCGCTGGAGGAGGCGGCCGGCGTCCACGTCGTCGACGCCACCGACACGCTGGCCGGGCTGCGCATGCACAAGGACGCCGACGAGCTGGCGGCCATGCGCGAGGCGGTGCGGATCGTCGAGAGCGGCCTGCGGGTCGCGATCGAGTCGATCAAGCCCGGCATGACCGAGCGCCAGATCGCCGCGATCTGGGAGGAGGCGATGGCCGACGAGGGCAGCGAGGGCCCGTCCTTCGCCACGATTGTCGCCAGCGGCCCCAACAGCGCCAACCCCCACCACACCACCGGCGACCGCTCGATCGCCGAGGGCGACCTGGTCATCCTCGACGGCGGCGCCCGCTTCAAAGGCTACTGCTCTGATATCACCCGCACCGTCGCCGTCGCCCATCTCGACGAGCGGCTGCGCGAGGTCTACGAGGCGGTCCGCGCCGCCAACGAGGCCGGCTTCCGCGCCAGCCGCCCGGGCGCGACCGGCGCCGAGATCGACCGCGCCGCCCGGGGCGTGATCGAGGAGGCCGAGCTGGGCCAGTTTTTCATCCACCGCACCGGCCACGGCCTCGGCATGGAGATCCACGAGCCGCCCTATATCACCAGCACCGCCGCGATGCCGCTCAGCTCGGGCATGACCTTCACCGTCGAGCCCGGGGTCTATCTGGCCGGGCGCGGCGGCGTGCGGATCGAGGACGACGTGGTGCTGACCGCCGACGGCGCCGAGCGGCTGACGACCCTCGACCGCAAGCTGCTGATCGTCTGATGGCGGCGGCGCTTCTTGTCGCCCAGCAGGCGGCTGAGACGCCGACCTGGGCGCTGGTGCTGGCGCTGCTGGCCGGCAATCTGGTCGGCGTCGGCCTGCTCTGGTGGCGGCGCCGTCGCCGCCGCTAGCGGACGCGGCATTGTTCTTGCAACGCTCCGGGCGATGACACGCAAGGAGCAGCTGAAGATGACCCAGCCGATCAAAGAGACCGACGCCGCGCCGAGCCTCGATCCGACGCCCGGCCGCGAGACTGAATTCGAGCGCGAAAGCGGCGCC
>DASWWB010000228.1:0-1675 GCA_036406115.1 Herpetosiphonaceae bacterium | reverse complement strand
GGCGTGTATTGACGAGGTCGTGCGTGGCGGCGGATCCGGTGAGCGAGGAGCAAGGGAGGTCCAGGCCGGCATGGCGCGGACGGCATGTCGTTGGCGCAGCTGGGGGGCGGCAGGATCCGTCATCGCATCGACGACGGCGGGGTAGACCGCTGGTGGTGCCGTGTGATGGTGCGGATGGCATACCGTCCCCACCTGGATGGTGGTGAGGGCATGGGGCCTATCGCCCGCCAGACCCTGCTGGATGTCATCACTGATGACCGACACGGTCTGATGGTGCTCATGCCCATGGGCATGCTGCTGCGGTGGCGGTGCTGATCCCGCGCTATGAGCGGGGTGCTGGCGATCAAGGACCTCGCAATGGATGATACAGAGCAGGGGCAGGCCAATGGTCACAACCAGCAGTACGAGCCCACGCACAATCCGCGCGCTCCAGCGAAGAAGCGGCGCTGCGATGGGGCTATGTGGGTGGTGACGGTGCGTGTGCTCCACAGCCAGTACGTCCTATCAGCCTGCGGTATCCATCTGACCTGTCCCCTCAGTATACCTGATCGCACGGATCTCCTCGGCGACGTGGCTAATGGGTTGACCAGGCAAGCGCCCAAAAGAGCTCGGGAGGCGTGAGGGTCGTATCAGTGCTCGTGGTGCCATCGTGGGCAACAATGCCGGTAAAGCCGTCACTGTAGAGCATGGTGCGGCCGTCGAGGCTCCAGGTAATCCGCGGATCATCAACGCCGATGATCAGACTGGTCAGATTCTGCCCGGTCGCATCGACTTGCCAGATGGTCATCGGCTCGCCATGGGCCGACGCAACCCGGACACCGAGGAGCCAGTCGATGAACGACTGCGTTGCGGGTGTGTGTGGGGCAGCGCCGGCGTTGCCGCCGAGGGCGGCAAAGACGATCTTCGTGCCATCTGGTGACCAGCGGGGGCGGGCAACGAGCAGGAAGCCGGGGTCCCCACTGATTGCCGGCCGGGCATTCGTACCATCGCCGTTTGCGATCATCAGCTGCGAAAGATAGGTAGCAGGGTCAATGTAGACATAGGCGATCTGTGTTCCATCCGGTGAAAGGGCAGGGCTGGTGCCATCTTTGAGGAGCTCCGTCTCCTGCTGATTGGCCAGCGTGTAGCGGACAAGGCTCACCGTTTCCCCGAGAAACTGTTTGCGATCGTCCATATTGGTGTGGCGCTTGGTGACGACCAGCGACTGACCATCGGGCGCCCAGCTCGCCTCAACCAGGATATCCAGGGGATCCTTCGGCGCGACCAGCACGCGACTGGTTCCAGTCGCCGCGTCGATGCCACAGATCCCGCCACTTTGCAGCCACATGGTCGCGGGATCTGCCGAAGGAACGGCCAGGGTGTAGGCGAGCGTTGATCGATCCGGCGACCAGGCAGGGTCGAGGACGCTTGCACGGGCGCCGAGATTGGTCAGCTGGGTGACCTCTTTGCCATCCGGCTGCATGGTCCAGAGATTTTGTCCCGCACCATAGACAATCGGGGCCTTAATTGGCCCCTGACTGCCCGGACAGGTAGTCCCTGCCAGGGCTTGGTTTGCCGGAGCGGCGGGACGAGCCGCTGCTGACGGCGCGGTGCCGCCGGCGGATGGACTGCTGGCGGCACCGCATGCGCTGAGCGCAGCACTGAGCACCACGAACTTGGCTACATCCAGAAGGCG
>DASWWB010000227.1:0-4239 GCA_036406115.1 Herpetosiphonaceae bacterium | reverse complement strand
GGCCGCCCCACCAGTGATCGTCGCGGGCGATGATGGCGGCGTCGAACCCGCCGGCCCGCAGCCAGGCCCCGTAGCGCGCCAGCAGCCGGTAGGCGCCGAATCCCGCCGGCCCCGCGCCGCGGACAAAGCCGGGGAAGGGGCAGGTCAGAATCTGATCGATGTCCGGGTTGCCCGCCAGCAGCCGGCGCGCCCAGGGTCCGACCAGCGCGCTGATCCTGGCGTCCGGCAGGGCGGCCCGCAGCGCCGCCAGCGCCGGGGTGAGCAGCAGCACATCACCCAGATGATCCGGCTTGATCACCAGGATGTTGCGCGGAGCCCCGGGCGACGGACGGCGGACCAACGGGCGCAGGGCCAGCGCGAGGCCGCCCACCAGCAGCCGGCGGGCGGCGTCACGGCGGGCGGCGCCCTGCGGGCTCCCGGGGGCGGCTGGCAGCGAGGGAAGCGAGCCGGCGCCCATCTAGAACAGCAGACTCGCCGCCTCGCGCCCGACCTGGCGCAGGCGCTCCACCACCTCTTTGCGGCCGGCCTTGTCCATCTCCTCGGCCAGCTCATTGACCTTCTTGACAAAGGCCGGCGTGACCTGGGCCACGCTTTTGCGCAGCAGCTTGGTGGCTTCGGCAGGCGTCTCGGCGCTCAGCAGCTGGTTGATCAGGCGCTCCTCGGGCGTCATCGCGTCCTGGATGGCCTTGATCGCGCGCTGGCGGACATCGATCAGCGTCTCCAGCAGCTCGTTCTGGCCGGCGCGGCCGGCGGCGTTGAGATTGGCGTCGAGCACCACCAGGAACGCCTCGTTCAGCTCGGAGCTGTGCTCGCGCAGCACGGCGTCGGGGTCCTCGGCCTCCAGCACCTCGCGCAGCAGGCCGGCGGCGGCCTCGAACATCTGCTGGGCATCCTCGTCCATGCGCTCGACGGTCGCGCGGACCTGCTCCATGCGGGCGCGAGCCGCCTCGGCCTCCGGCCCGCCCATCGCCTCCAGGCGCTCAGCCCAGGCCTCGAAGGTGTCCTCGTCGAGCAGCGGGCGGTAGTTGGCGATCACATCCTCAAGCTGCTCGGCGGGCGCCGCGAGCAGGGCCTCGATCACCTCGTCAACCGGCGGCTCGGCCAGGCCGGCCTGCACCGCATCGAAGCCGGAGAGCTGGACCAGCCGGTCGCGCAGCTCGCTCAGCACGCCGATGCTCGAATCGCGGCCCTGCTGGGCGGCGGCATCGATGTAGGATGAAAGCGTCATAAAGAAATCGTAGTCGAGTCCGGCCTTGGACGAGGCGACGAGGGCGGCGAGCTGGCTTTCGGGCGCGTCAAGCTTGTCGGCGGCGCGATCGGCCTCGAAGGCCTCGGCCAGCTGGCTGAGCAGCTCGACCCGCGCGCGCTGGGCCTGGAGCGTCTCCTTGGAAATGCCCTCGGCCTCCAGCACCGCCTCCAGCAGCGATTGCATCGACATGAAGCGGCGCGGCGTCAGCAGGTAGCCGCGCGGCGCGTCTTTCGCCAGCCCTTCCATCGCGGCCCGCGACATCTCGCCGACGAAGCGCTCCTGCTCCTCGGGCTTGAGGTTCAGCTCCTGGGGCAGGAGGGTGAAAAACAGCTGCTTGGCAGGGTCGTGATAGACCATCGGCGTGGCGAGCATGCCGCCGGCGCCGCACTTCGGGCAGACCGCGACATTGATCTGGCCGGAGATCAGCGCGTTCTTGAACTGGGGCTCCTGCCCGACATCGAGCATGCTCCAGACCACGGCGGTAAACGGGGTGCGGCAGGAGGGGCATTGGAGCTGCACCTGCTGCGGGGGGACCATCGCCATCGGGCATTCCTTTCTGATCACGGGCAAAGGCCCGATGCTAAACAGACGAAGAGCGGCACCTCGCGGGCCGCTCTTCGTATTATACCCCACGTTCCGGCGGAACCCCGCTAGCGGAACGTTAGCGGCGCGAACACTTTGAACTGGACGGCGCCGAGGACGTTGGCCGGGCCGTACTCGGCGAGATCGCCGTCGGTCTCGACCTCTTGCAGCCAGTAGCTGTAGGCCGCGGTGTCCGGGGCGTTCGTGTCGACCCACTGGTAGCGGAAGCCGCTCACATCGCCCTGGGCCGGGATCAGCGCCGCGTTCTGCTGGGCAGCTTGGTCGCGGGTGCCGGCGGTGGCGCGCAGGATGTGGAAGCCGGTGGTGTTGAACTCGACCGCCGTCTCCCAAACCACAAGCACCGTGCCGTCGGACTGGCGGGTGGCGGTGAAGCTGACCAGCCGGATCTGGGTCGGCGCGTCCGGCGCGAAGAAGCCGAAGTTGACATTGTTCATGGTGGCGTTGTTGATGAACACCGGCTGGACGCCGCCGGTGGCGGTCTGGGTGGTCTGATAGGTGCCGGCCAGGCCCGACGCGTTGGCGTCCACCGCCACGACGTAGCGGCCGTTCGGCAGGCCGGGGAAGCTATAGTTGCCGAGGGCGCCGGTCGTGACCGTGGTGCCGATCAGCGGCTCGCCCGGATCGATCACGCCGTCGCCGTCAAGGTCGCTGTACAGGTAGACCGTGACCCGCGAGAAGCGCGATTCGGTGCCGTCCAGCGCCGCGTTCTGGTTCAGGTCCTTGAAGACCGTGCCGTTGATGGCGAAGGGCGTCGTGGCGCGGTAGCCGAAGTCGGCGGCGTTGTTGTTCGGCGACCCGGCGGTGAGCGTGAAGGCGTAGGGATCGGCCTGGCTGTTGTTGTCGGTGTTGGCCGCGCCCGCCGTCTTGGTGTAGCCCGCGAGGATGCCGCGGGTGTCGGTGACATCGACGATGTAGGAGCCGAGCGGCAGGCCGGCGAACTCGTAGTAGCCGCGCGAGTCGGTGGCGGTGGTCCGGACCAGGTTGTCAACGGTCGGGTTGATCACGCCGTTGCCGTCCACGTCGCGCCACAGGTTGAGGGTCACGCCCTCCATGCCGGGCTCGCCGGCGTCGAGGACGCCGTTGCCGTTGACGTCGCGCCAGATCTGGTTGCCGACCACGCTGCCGGCGGCGACGCTGCCGGCCTGGTAGCCGAGGTCGGTGGCGGTGTTGTTGGGGGCGCCGACCGTCAGGTTGATCGTGGTCGTCGTGACCGCCGGGGTGGTCGAGTTGAGGCCCCGGAGCACGCTGTTGTTGTCAGTCACCTGGACGCGGTAGAGCGCGGTCGGGCCGACCGGCAGGCCGGTGAAGCTGTAGGCGCCGGTATCGCTGCTGATGGTCGAGGCCAGGATCACATCATCGGCGGTGCCGAACGTGCCGTCAGGGCCGGGGCCGATCAGATTGACGGTGACGCCGGCGATGCCGGGCTCGCCAGCGGTCTGGAGGCCGTCGCCGTTGGCGTCATTCCAGATGAAATCGCCGATCGAGCCGCGGGCCGGGCCGCCGTTGAAGCCGAAGTCCGAGTACAGGATGTCGCGGCCGGCGACCAGCGTGTAGGTGCGGCTGGCGGCGCCGGGGTTGGTCGGGGTCGGGTTGATTCCGGCCGGCAGCGTGGCGACGTTGACCGTCACGGTGTAGGAGCCGGGCGCCAGGTTCGGGACGATCCAGGTGCCGTCGGCGTCGGTCGTGGCCACGAACGGGCCGCCGGGGCCGGTGATCGTCAGCTGCACGCCGGGGATGCCGGGCTCGCCGTCGTCCTGGGCGCCGTCGCCGTCGCTGTCAAACCAGATCCGGTCGCCGAGCAGGCTGGTGCCGGCGGCGGAGCCGTAGCCGAAGTTGGCGCGCTCGAAGATCTCGCCCTCGCTCAGGTTGATGGCGACGGTCGGGTCGGAGGTGCCGGTCGTGGCGACGAAGCCGGTGCCGCCGCCGGGCAGCGTGGTGTTGTCAAGGTCGACGCGATAGATGCCGGACGGCAGGTTGGCGAAGCGGTACTGGCCGTGCTGGTCAGTGAACGTCGAGCCGATCGTCGCATCGTCGCCAGTGCCGAACACGCCGTCGGCGCCGGCGCTGAACAGCGTCACGCGGACATTCGAGATCCCGTCCTCGCCGCCATCGCGGACGCCGTCGCGGTCCGAGTCAAACCACACCAGGTTGCCGATGCTGCCGGTCTGGGGCGTTCGGGAGTAGCCGAAGCTGATGTTGGAAATGTTGGTGCCCGCCACGGTGACCGGCGTGTAATCAAGGCCGCTGGTCAGGTCGTAGCCGCTCAGGGCCGGCTGATCCGGGACGCGGACCGTGTAGTTGCCGGCCGGGATATCGAGGAACGTGTAGTTGCCGCTGGCGTCGGTGGTCGTGGTGGCGATCACGCGGCCGGTGCTGTCGACCAGCGT